>JAZFSJ010000133.1:0-16413 GCA_036446115.1 Thermodesulfobacteriota bacterium
CAAAAGATTAACCCCGGCTCCCTGCCAGGACACCTGCCCAGCGGGAATTGATGTGCCAAGCTACGTGGCGTTAATTTCCTGGGGCAGATACCAGGAATCGCTGGACTTGATTAGAAAGGATAACCCCTTCCCCGCTATTTGTGGCAGAGTATGTACCCACCCCTGCGAAAGTAATTGTAAGAGAGGAGAGACAGATAAGCCTATTTCCATAAAGTCGTTGAAGCGATTTGTTGCAGACTATGAGAAAAAGGTAGGTAGAAAACCGGTTACACCGGTGAAAATCACCCAAAGGGAGAAGGTGGCGGTTATTGGTGCAGGACCCGCGGGACTTACCTGTGCACATGATTTAGCACTTAAGGGATATGGCGTTACGGTGTTTGAGGCCTTACCGGTGCCAGGCGGCATGCTTACTATGGGGATACCCGATTATCGGTTGCCCAGAGAAGAAGTAGATGCGGAGATCAATGATATCGTATCGTTGGGCATTGAGCTAAGGACTAATGCGACTATTGGAAAGGACATCACCCTGGAGGATCTTCGAAAGGAATATGAGGCCATGTTTGTGGGTGTAGGTGCCTGGAAGAGTTTAAACCTTAATATCCCGGGTGAAGGTGAATTTGAGGGGTTTTTAGATTGTGTGACCTTTTTAAAGAATGTTAATCTGGGCAAGAGAGAAAAACCCGGGGATAAGGTGGTGGTCATTGGGGGCGGTAATGCGGCGATCGATGCAGCTAGGACCTCCATACGCCTGGGTGCCAAAGAGGTAAATCTGGTGTATCGTCGAAGTCGAGAAGAGATGCCAGCCAGCAAGGAAGAGGTGGATGAGGCTGAGCATGAGGGGGTAAGGATAAATTATTTAGCTGCACCGGTAAGGGTGTTAGGAAAGGGTGGCATAGTGACGGGACTGGAGTGTATCCGCACTGAGCTGGGTGAGCCCGATGTCACCGGTAGAAGGAGGCCTGTGCCCGTCCAAGGTTCTGAGTTTGTGATCAGTACCGATGTGATTATACCGGCAATCGGCCAGGAGCCCGATCTTTCATTCCTGGGGGAAGGGAGTGGCATTAAAGTGTCAAAGTGGAATTCGATGGAGGTTGATCCTGATACACTTCAAACCAACGTGCATGGTATTTTTGCTGGTGGAGATGCAGTCACCGGACCTGCTACAGTTATTGAGGCAATCGCAGCCGGTCAAAAGGCCGCAGTGGTGATGGATAATTACCTGCGAAGAGATGAGCTTACCAAGGGTCAGAAGATTCCGAAACCGAGAATGCTGATTGACCTCGTCGAGATAACAGAAGAAATGGAAACCTATGTGCGACCGGAGATGCCGGCCATAGATATTGAAGAACGAAGGAAGAGTTTTAAAGAAGCGGAACTGGGCTTTGAAGAAGAGGTGGCAGTGTGTGAGTCCAAGCGCTGTCTGAGGTGTGATGCGGGAGATTAGGTTGTTTGAATTTGATGAGCTCGTAAAAGGTCGTCAACTTTGGGAGTGAACTACTTTGGTTAATCTGACCATAGATGAAATAGAAGTTGCGATTGAAGAGGGAGCAACCATTTTGGAGGCGGCCCAAAAGGTAGGAATTTCAATTCCCACCTTTTGTTACCACCAGGACCTCTTACCCTTTGGGGCATGCCGTTTGTGTGTAGTAGAGGTAGAACAGATGAAGGGGAGGTTTATCCCCTCCTGCTCTACGCCGGCCACCAACGGCATGGTAGTGCGCACCAACACCCCGGAGATAAGAAATGCACGGAAGACACTACTGGAACTCCTGTTGGTTCACCACCCCCTGGACTGTCCGGTGTGTGATAAAGGCGGCAATTGTAAACTGCAGGATTTAGTCTATGAATATGAGTTAACCGACAATAGGTTTAGTGATGAAAAGTTTGACAACCCTATTGATTCAGCTTCTCACCTGGTTGAGAGAAATACCAACAGATGTGTGCTCTGCGGGATGTGTGCAAGGAACTGTGATGAGGTAGTAGGGGTTTCGGCCATAAGTTTTGTTGGTCGCGGTTTTTCTACGGTGATCGGCACCAATTTTGAGCGGGAGCTAAACTGTGAATTCTGTGGGGGGTGCATAAACATTTGCCCGGTGGGGGCCTTAACCGATAGGCTTTTTAAGTTTAAGGCGAGGGTCTGGGACCTTAAAAATGTCACTACCATCTGTTCTTACTGTAGCACGGGATGTACCATTACCCTGGGAGTAAAGGATAACAGTATATACCGGGTAACCGGGGAGGAGGCCATCGGGGTCAATAAGGGGAGGCTTTGTTCAAAGGGGCGTTTTGGTTATCAGTATGTCTCAAGTTCCGAGCGGATAACCCGGCCTCTGGTAAAAAAAGAAGATGGGGGGTTTAAAGAGGTTACCTGGAAAGAAGCACTAGAAAGAGTCGCCGGGGGCCTAAAAGGGGTGAAAGAGAAGCATGGTGCTGATGGCATAGGTGGTATCTGTTCTGATCGTCTGACCAATGAAGAAGCCTATCTATTCCAGAAATTTATGCGAGCTGCGCTAGGAACTAATAATGTTGATCACGCCGGGGGATTCAGCTATTCGGGCTTGGAAAAGGGCCTGAAGGTTTCCCTGGGGTATGCGGCAAGTGATATTACTTTGTCTGATGTGCGAAATGCTGATGTAATCTTTTTAGTGCGCTCCAATCTTTCGGAGACCCATCCGGTCGCAGGCTATCAGGTAAACATGGCGGTAAAGAGGTATGGGGCTAAGTTAATTGTGGGAAGTAGCAGGGATATTAAATTCGACAAACTTGCGACGGTGTCACTAACCCATAAGCCAAATACAGAGGTTGCCCTTATAAACGGGATTATCAGCAGCATTGTAAGTGAAAACCTCTATGATCAGGAGTTAGTCTCCTCTTCGGCTGAAGGATTTGAGCAGCTGAAGACTAGTGTCGCTCGCTATAGCGGAGAGTACGTTGAGGAGGTTACCGGGGTTAAACAGGCTAAGATTAGCGAGGCAGCCAGACTTATAACCCAGGGCAAGAGGGTATGCATTCTTACCTCATCTGGTTTAGGAATCCAATCGGACGATGAAAAACTGGCACAGTCAATAGCTAATCTGGCTATTCTCACTGGCATGGTGGGAAAAGAGGGCTCAGGAGTAGGCTTTTTAGGGGAAAAGAACAACTCCCAGGGCGTCCTGGACATGGGGGTCCTCCCTCATTTACTACCGGGATACCAGGAGGTATCGGATGAAAAGGTACGGGGTAGGTTTGAAGAGGCCTGGAAGGTTTCCTTACCTGCAAAACCGGGTCAAAGTGCGCTTGAGATGCTCTTAGGCGCGGAAAGTGGGAAGATAAAGGCCCTCTACCTTATAGGTGAAAATCCGGTTATTACCTATCCAGATACTTCTCAAACCAAGAAGGCCTTAGAAGCTTTGGACTTCCTGGTGGTTCAGGACCTGTTTTTAACCCCCACTGCCAGGTGTGCGGATGTGGTGCTGCCGGCAGCAAGCTTTGCAGAGAAGAGCGGTAGCTATACCAACTTTGAAAGAAAGGTGCAGAGGATAAACCCGGGACTTGACACCCTGGAGGGGGTAAAGACGGATTTGGAGATTCTTGTTGAACTGTCGCGAAAAATGGGGTGTGAGCTGGAGGTTTCTCGACCTGAGGAAGTGATGCAGGAAGTGAGTGGACTTGTTCCCCTTTATGCCGAGATCGATCATGCGAAAATGGGTGAAGAAGGCATTAGGCTTGGTTCTTTAAACGGAGAGAATAGGGTAAAGCCACGCTTTATCCCGGTTGAGGACGAGGGAAAACTGCAGGAACCCGACAGTAACTATCCTCTTTTACTTACTACCGGCAGTGTGCTCTTTCATTCAGGGTCACTTTCTACCAAGTCTCCTGAATTAAATCAGGTGGGTCCTGGTAACTGGGTAGAGGTAAATCCTGAAGATGCCAGCGGTTATCAGCTTACCGATGGTCAAGAGGTCCTGGTAAAGTCGAAAAGAGGAGAGATTAAGGTAGAGGCCAGGATTAGTAAGCAGCAGACGAAGGGAACCGTATTTATCCCTTATCATTTTGAGGCGCAGGCAGTTAATCTATTAACCAGTAAAGACCTTACCCCCACATTTGTTGCAATAAAAAAAGCTTAAAGGAGAATACTAAACGGTATGGACCTTATTACTCTTTCTATTATGCTGGCTAAAATCGTGGTGGTGTTTGTCGCAATGCTGTTGACGGTGGCCTATCTCACCTGGGTCGAGCGTAAGGTCTTGGGGCATATGCAGGTTCGTTATGGTCCTATGAGGACGGGGTTTCACGGCCTGATGCAGCCTATTGCCGATGGGATAAAATTATTTTTCAAGGAAGATATTGTGGTGGATAACGCTAACAAGATCATCTACCGCATTTCCCCTTTTATTGTGACGGTGTGTGCCTTTGCCTCTTTTGCGGTAGTTCCCTTTGGACGTGAACTCACCCTTTTCGGCAAAACTATCCCCTTAAGGATTGCTGATGTGAATATCGGTATTCTCTATATCTTTGCGCTTTCTTCTTTAAGCGTATATGGTACAACTTTGGCGGGGTGGTCTTCCAATAACAAATATTCCCTTATGGGAGGGCTGCGCGCTTCTGCCCAGATGATCAGCTACGAGTTGGCTGCGGGCCTCTCCATTATCGGTGTGCTCATGCTCACCAGTTCCTTGAGCATGGTAGATATAGTTGATGCCCAAGGCGGTTGTTGGTTTATTTTTAAGCAGCCGATTGCTTTTATCGTTTTCCTTATCTGCGGTATAGCGGAGTGCAATCGCACCCCCTTTGATCTGCCGGAAGCAGAGAGTGAGCTGGTGGCAGGCTTCCATGTTGAGTATTCCAGCATGAAGTTTGCACTTTTCTTCATGGCCGAGTATGCCCACATGGTGGTAATGAGTGCGCTTATTACTACCCTCTTCCTGGGGGGATGGAATCTTCCCTTTATTGACATAAGCAGTTTTCAGCCCGCTGGCCTGATTGGTCAACTGGTGGTGTCCCTGCTTCCTGTTGCAATCTTTTGTACTAAAGTATTCCTCATCCTCTTTTTCATCATCTGGCTTAGGGCAACCTATCCCCGTTTGCGCTATGACCAGTTGATGAAATTTGGCTGGAAGGTATTATTTCCATTGGCACTGTTTAATGTTTTTCTTACGGCTGTTCTGCAGATTGCTAATATAATATAAGTGAAGGTAGTAAATGATAGGTTCAATTATAAAGGGTATCTGGGCGCTCATCTGTGGATTGAGGGAAACGCTTACGTATTTCCTGAATACTACTGTTTTTGGGAAACCCATTACCCAGAGGTATCCCGAAGAGCGGCGGGATCCCTATCCCCGATTCCACGGGCTTCATAAGCTTTTAAGAGATGATGAGGGAAAGGAAAAGTGCGTTGCCTGTGGTCTTTGTGCAAGGGTGTGTCCCGCTCAGTGCATTACCATTGAAGCTGCCGAGAACGAGGATGGTAGAAAGTATGCAAAGCACTACGAGATCAATACAGGCCGCTGTATCTTTTGTGGCTATTGTGTTGAGGCCTGTCCAGTAGGGGCCCTGCAAATGACTGGGGAATACGAACTGGCTGATTATAGCCGGGAAAGCTTGATTTATAATAAGGAAAGGTTACTAAGAGAATAAAACGGTAACATAGAGGTTGGTTGATGGAAGCGATCCTTTTTTATGTTTTTGCTGCCGTAATGGTGATCTCATCGCTGATGGTGGTTTTCAGGAAGAACCCTGTCCACAGTGCCCTGTTTCTCGTCCTCACCTTCTTCTGTTTAGGCGGGGTTTACCTGCTATTAAATGCTCAGTTTATCGCTGCGGTCCAGGTCATTGTCTATGCAGGGGCGATTATGGTACTTTTTCTCTTTGTGATCATGTTGCTCAACCTGGAGGGGGAAGCTGCCTCTAAGGGTGGTCACGGTTTGCAAAAATTTAGTGCCCTTATCCTGTCGGTTGTGCTCGCTGTTTCCCTGGGTTCTATTATGACAGAGAGAGTCTTGACCGGAGAAAAAGGTGCCTATTCCTTAGAGAAGGTGAATGCAATAGGAAACAGTGAGGTGATCGGGAAACTGCTTTTTACAGATTTTCTTTTACCCTTTGAGATTACCTCTATTCTGTTATTAGCAGCCATCATCGGTGCCATTATACTGGCTAAAAAGAGGCTTTAGTAAATTAATAACCTGCACGGAATAGGAGAAACACTATCCATGGTTCCTATAACCAGTTATCTAGTCTTAAGTGTCATTCTCTTTTGTATAGGGGTGTTGGGGGTTTTTATCAGAAGAAACGCCATTGTTATCTTCATGTGTATTGAACTAATGCTCAACTCGGCTAATCTGGCCCTGATTGCCTTTTCCCGTCATTTGAACTCCATGGATGGCCAGATTTTTGTCTTCTTTGTGATGGCGGTTGCAGCCGCTGAGGCAGTAGTGGGACTGGGTATTATCATTGCCCTCTACCGGAATAAAGAAACCATTAATGTAGATGATATCAATTTGATGAAGTGGTAGCACAAGGAGTACATCTATGATCGAATATGTTTGGTTGGTTCCACTTTTCCCGCTTTTGGGGGTGATCATAAACGGCCTTTTGGGGATACGTTTCCCCAAAAAGCTGATTGGGCTCATCGGATCTGGTGCCATCCTTCTTTCTTTTCTTGTTTCCTGCGCAATGTTCTTAGAATTGATACAACTGTCCCCTGAAAGTCGAGTGGTTCAGGTTATTCTCTATAAGTGGATCCCCTGTGGGGATCTTCAGGTAAACATAGGCTTTCTGGTAGATGCCCTCTCCCTTATTATGATGCTCACTGTCTCCGGGGTATCTTTTGTCATCCACGTTTATTCCATGGGCTATATGCATGATGACCCGGGCTTCCGCCGCTACTTTACCTATCTTAATCTCTTTGTCTTTTTTATGCTGATACTGGTCTCCGCCAATAGCTTTTTACTCATGTTTATTGGCTGGGAAGGTGTGGGGCTTTGCAGCTATTTATTGATCGGGTTCTGGTATCAGAATAAGGCACCTGCCGATGCGGGGAAGAAGGCCTTTATTGTCAACCGGGTGGGTGATTACGGATTTATTGTGGCGATGATGCTCATCTTTGCCATATTTGGAAGCCTGGATTTTCTCCCGGTGTTTGAAAAGGCCCCCCTTATGTTTAATGGAGGGGAAATTGCCGTTGTGCTCATTACCCTGCTTTTGTTTTTAGGTGCCTGCGGGAAATCTGCCCAGATCCCCCTCTATGTCTGGCTGCCTGATGCCATGGAAGGCCCCACCCCGGTGAGTGCCTTGATCCATGCGGCAACCATGGTGACCGCCGGTGTCTATATGGTTGCCAGGTGCAGTATTCTTTTCTCTTTGGCCCCCCTTTCCATGGGAGTGGTAGCAGTGATCGGGGCAGCTACCGCCATCTTTACCGCCTCCATTGCCATTACTGCCAATGACATCAAAAGGGTTTTAGCCTATTCTACCATTAGCCAGTTGGGATACATGTTTTTGGCCTGCGGGGTAGGTGCCTTTACGGCCGGCATCTTCCATCTAATGACACACGCCTTTTTTAAGGCACTCCTCTTTCTCTGCGCGGGAAGTGTGATGCATGCCCTCTCAGGCGAGCTTGATATGAGGAAGATGGGAAGCTTGAAAAAACATATGCCCAGGACCTATGCTACTTTTCTCGTTGGCTGCCTGGCAATTGCAGGTATTCCACCTTTTGCGGGGTTTTTCAGTAAGGACGAGATTTTATGGAAGGCATTTCAGGGGAACTTTTTCCTTTGGGTGATTGGAGCCATTGCCGCCTTTATGACCGCCTTTTATATGTTCCGAGCGGTTTTTATGACCTTTTATGGGGAGTCCAGGATGGATCCGGAGGTGGAACATCATGTCCATGAATCTCCGTCGGTGATGACGACCCCCCTCATCATCCTGGCAGTTCTCTCTACCGTGGGGGGATTGGTGGGTATCCCCATCATTACGGGGTGGAATAAGTTCCATGATTTCCTTGCCCCCGTGCTGGGAGGACATGAGGCTCATATAGCAGAAAAATCTACCGCAGGCATAGCCTTTGCCTCTGAGGTTGCTTCCCATGGGACTCAGGGGATGCAGCATTCTGTCGGTTTAGAGTTGTTCATGATGGGAGTTTCTGTGGCGATTGGTCTTGCGGGGATTATTACTGCCTACTATCTCTACCTCAAGCGACCGGAACTTCCGGATAAGATCGCGGAGCGGTTTAAGGGAGTATACCACCTTCTTATTAACAAGTATTTTATAGATGAGATCTATTTTGCCTATATTGTGACCCCTATCAATATAATTTCCACCTTCTTCTGGAAGATTTTTGATGAAGGATTAATAGATGGAATTGTGGTCAATGGCTCTGCAGGATTGGTGAAGAGGATAAGTGGAGGTCTTAAACGGCTACAGACCGGTTCTGTCCAGCACTACGCCCTTTCTATTCTGGTGGGTCTGCTTTGTATTCTCTACTTTATTTTGAAGAGATAAAGGGAGTAAGCTAAAAAATGACTATATTAGGCTTTGATATCCTTTCAGTTTTAACCTTCTTACCCCTCATAGGGATAGTTCTTATTATAATTACCAATAGTGAGAAACATGGGGTGATTAAGGGCATTACCTTTATTACTGCCCTGGTAAATTTCATAATCTCCCTATTCCTCTACCGGGATTTTGACCTCACTACCCACAAGTTTCAGTTTACGAATACTATTCCCTGGATTGAAGAATACGGCATTAGTTATCGTGTGGGTATTGATGGGATCACCCTTTTCCTGATACTGCTTGCCACCTTTTTGACGGTAATATCGGTTGTTGCCTGCTGGAAGGACATTAAGGAAAAGGTTAAAGGGTTTATGATTTGCATCCTTTTTTTAGAAACGGGAATGATTGGGGTTTTTATCTCCCTAGACCTTTTCCTCTTCTATATCTTCTGGGAGGTAATGCTCATCCCCATGTATCTATTAATTGGGGTGTGGGGTGCCCCCGCCCGCAGGATCTATGCCGCAGTAAAGTTCTTCCTCTTTACTATGTTTGGCAGTTTATTAATGCTGGTTGCAATTATAGTCCTTTATTTTTACAATCACAGTGTGACGGGTGTATACACCTTTAACATAGAGCAATTATACCAGTTATCCATCCCCTATGGGATGCAGATCTGGTTGTTCCTTGCCTTTGCCCTGGCCTTTGCCATTAAAGTGCCTATGTTTCCTTTCCACACCTGGCTGCCGGATGCCCATACGGAGGCGCCAACGGTTGGCAGTGTCTTACTGGCCGCAGTCTTATTGAAGATGGGGACCTATGGATTTTTAAGGTTCAACCTGCCGCTCTTTCCCGAGGCTACCTTTAAATTTGTACCTTTAATTTCCATCCTGGCCCTCATCGGTATCATCTATGGGGCAATGGTCTGCATAGTGCAGAAAGACTTAAAGAGGCTGATTGCCTTCTCCAGCGTGAGCCACCTGGGATTTGTAATGCTGGGTATCTTTGCCCTAAATATCCAGGGACTGGAAGGAGGCATCCTCCAGATGCTCAACCATGGATTGTCAACAGGCGCCCTCTTCCTTATCGTGGGCATGCTCTATGAACGAAGACACACCCGTATGATTGAAGAATTTGGGGGGCTGTCCAAGGTGATGCCTATCTATGCCACCTTCTTTTTGATTATAACCTTATCCTCCATAGGGCTTCCGGGTCTTAACGGATTTATTGGAGAGTTTCTTATTCTCCTGGGAACATTCACCTCAAAATCTTCCAGTTTCTCAGTGGTCTTTGCCGCTGTTGCTGCCCTGGGGGTTATTTTTGCCGCCGTCTATATGCTTCGGATGTTTCAGCGGGTGATGTTTGGTGCAATAACCAAAGAAGAAAATAAAAAACTGAAGGATCTCTCCCTGCGAGAGATTATAGTGCTCTTACCGCTTATCTTTTTTATTATCCAAATTGGGGTTTATCCCAAACCGTTTCTTTCCAGGATGGATGCCACGGTCAAGCACCTGGTTGCCCAGGTGGAGTTAAAAGCGGGAAAGAGGGTTGCTGAAGAAGGCAGGATGGTTTATGTAGCCGAGTCTGATCACGTGAGAAAGGGGGAATAATGATGCCGCCGATAGTTGCCCCGGTAATCAATTTAAAAGTCATACTCCCAGAGCTGGTGATGGTAATCACCGCTTTGGTTGTGTTATTATTCGATCTGGTACTCTCTAAAGACAAGAAATCTCTTCTGGGCTACTTAAGTCTTCTGGGATTGGCTATTTCCCTTATTGTCTCTATTGGTATGTGGAAGGAGGGGATATCGACCTACGCCTTTAACATGATGATCGTGGTTGATAGATTCACCCTTTTATTTAATGCACTCTTTATAGTAGCCACGCTTATAACCATACTCATTTCTATCAATTATATCAGAGAAGAGGGCATCAATTATGGTGAGTACTATACCCTGATCCTCATAGCGGCGGTGGGAATGATGCTGATGGCTAAGGCCAATGACCTCATCATTGTGTTTCTTGGCCTGGAGACCCTCTCTATTTCTATATATGTACTGGTAGGATTTTTGAGGACCAATCTGAAATCAAATGAGGCTTCTTTAAAGTATTTCCTTTTGGGGGCATTCTCCAGTGCCTTTCTTCTCTATGGTATGGCCTTTGTGTACGGTGCTACGGGAAGCACCAAGTTACCAGAGATTGCCAAACAGGTTCCCTACATCCTCTCTAACCCATTACTGCTGGCAGCAGTAGGGTTTCTTATCGTGGGATTCGGGTTTAAGGTTGCCTTGGTGCCTTTTCATATGTGGACCCCTGACGTGTATGAGGGGGCCCCAACCTCTATCACTGCCTTTATGTCAGTAGGGGTCAAGGCTGCCGCCTTCTCCGCCTTCTTAAGGGTCTTCCTCTCTTCTTTCTTACCTCTGAGGCCTGACTGGACGATGATTCTGTGGATTCTCGCGGTGTTAACCATGACCCTGGGAAACGTGATTGCTCTCAGCCAGGATAACATTAAGAGGATGCTGGCCTACTCCAGTATTGCCCATGCGGGCTATATCCTGGTGGCAATGACTGCCGGGGGGGATCTGGCTACCACCAGCATCATTTTTTATCTCATGGCGTATACCTTGATGAATCTGGGGGCCTTTGCTGTAGTGATCGTTTATGGAAAGAAAGGGGAAGAGAATATCCTGGTCTCGGATTATGCGGGCGCGGGGTTTAAATATCCATTTTTGTCGGTAGCTATGGCCATTTTTATGTTTTCTTTGGCCGGAATTCCACCTTTGGCTGGATTTATTGGTAAATTCTACATTTTTAGCGCAGCCGTAAAACAGGGATTTATCTGGCTCGCCATTATTGGTGTTTTAAACAGTCTGGTAGCTGTCTATTATTATTTAAGAGTGATCGTTGCCATGTATATGAAAGAACCTGTAAAAGAAGTTGGACACCTTTCTTTTTCCATTCCTATGGTAGTTGCCCTGTTAATTACCACCTTTTTTACCCTCCATATGGGCATCCTCCCTTCCGGCTATCTTAACATTGCCAAAAAGTCTATTGCTATGCTAGTATGGTAGTTAGAATTTATCTGCTAAGCATTGGTATTTAAAGGTAAATTTTTCCTTGGGGGATAAAGCCCGTTTAATCAACTAGTTGAAGTTTATTATGGAAAAAAGACAAAAAGTAATTGCTTTAATCGCCAAAGTTTAGTATACTAATACATTAAGTGATTTATATATTCCTAATATATTATTCGTACTTTATTAAATAGGGGGAGGGTTATAGGGTGTTTAAGGTTGGGGATATGGCAGTATATCCAACACATGGAGTAGGAATCATTGAATCTATAGAGAGTAAAGAAATATCAGGTAACAAACATACTTTTTATGTCCTGAGAGTTTTAGGCAATGGTATGACTATCATGATTCCCACCAATAATGCTGAATCGGTTGGGCTCAGGCAGATCATCTCTCAGAAACAGGTTTCCAAGGTGTATAAGATTTTGAGGAGAAAAAATATTGAGATTGATGCCCAGACATGGAATAGGAGATACCGCGAGTATATAGAAAAGATTAAAACAGGTTCCATCTTTGAAGTTGCAGGAGTTTTAAGAGATTTGTTCCTCTTAAGATTGGGAAAAGACCTCTCTTTTGGGGAGCGAAGAATGTTGGATACGGCAAGAAATTTATTAATTACGGAACTCTCTATAGTTAAGAAAAGCCCTGAAAAGAGTATTGAAAAAGAACTAAGAAGAATTTTCGAGTATTAATCCCACCTTTCCCCCGACCTAATATACTTCTACTTTTCTCCAAGCACTAAAGTGCGAAACTTTCTCTAAGTTAAGGGTCATTTAATATGCTGGAGGAGCGTTTTACTTGGGAAAAACGATCTTCTGTAAAAGTATCCTGGAGTAAAACTTGCTTCAAGCAGGGGAAGGTTTTAACCATACCATTTTATATGAAAGGAGGTGAATGAGTAAAATGATGATTATTATTAGATGCTTACTGATCATTAGTAGTTTCTTAGGTGGAGTTTTTGTCTTTGGGGAAATATTTGATCGAGAACTTGATCTTGCATTAATTGGTGGATGCATTGGGTGTTTCTCAGCCGTTTTGATTATTCTTGTTGAACAGAGAGTCAAAAATGTTTCCCTCAAAACAGTTGTGGGGGGTGTAGTAGGGCTTATTATTGGATTGATAATTGCCAATCTCTTTTCTTATACGCTACTCTTTTACTACCCGGGGAGATCATTGGCTAATCTTCTTATCTATTTTTTGATTAACTGCTTGGTTGGTTTTTTAGGTTTAGGAATAGGTGTTAAAAAAGGTGAGGAATTTATCCCCGGTAAACCGGGAACATTAAAAGAGTCACCAACTGATGAGAATTATAAGATTCTGGATACAAGTGTTATTATTGATGGTAGAATAGCGGACATATCGGAGACAGGGTTTATGGAAGGGATTTTTGTCATTCCCCAGTTTGTCTTGCAGGAATTGGTCTATATTGCCGATTCCTCCGATTCGCTGAGAAGGACCAGAGGAAAAAGAGGGTTGGATATCTTAAATAAAATTCAGAAACAGGTGAATATAGAGGTGAAGATTGTTGATCAAGATTTTCCCAAAATAAAGGAGGTTGATGCCAAGCTGGTAGCATTGGCGAAAAAGATTAATGGTAAGATTATCACCAATGACTTTAACCTCAATAAAGTGTCTGAACTTCAAGGGGTTACAGTGCTAAACGTGAACCAGTTGGCAACTGCTATAAGGCCGGTGGTGTTGCCTGGCGAGTTGATGAATGTGTATATTCAACGGGAAGGAAAAGAACCTACGCAGGGAGTAGCCTATCTCGATGACGGAACCATGGTAGTGGTAGAAAACGGGAGGAAGTTCGTAGGAAAGAATAAGGAGGTTGCCGTTACCAGTGTTCTTCAGACAACAGCGGGAAGGATGATCTTTACCGTCTTAAAGGGTGGAAAACCGGTAGACTATATCCCAAGAAACTCTGGAAGATAAGGGTGGATCAGAGAGCAGGAAGCATGATTAATAAGTCGATAAAGCTCTATAGGGTTTCGCTTAATTTAACCTTTTAAAGAGGTATGGATGAAGGTTGTCGCGTTAATACCCGCAGCCGGCAGCGGGAGCAGGATGAGTGCCAAGGAGAAAAAACCCTATCTTAGCTTGGGTGATAAACCCATTCTGGCTCACACCCTTTCTGAGTTTGAACAGTGTTCCCTTATTAACGAGGTAATACTGATTGTGTCAAAAGATGCAATTGACTATTGTAAAACCTCAATAGTTGAGGCCTTTAAGGTTAAAAAAGTTAATAAAGTTATTGCCGGTGGTCCAAGAAGACAGGATTCCGTGTGGGAAGGGCTTAAAATCTTGAAGGATGACTGTAAATTAGTCATGGTTCATGATGGAGTACGCCCTTTCGTTTCTCAAGAAATCCTGGAGAAATCGGTTCATGAAGCTGCAAACTGTAGGGCTACAGTAGCAGCGGTACCGGTTAAGGATACCATTAAAATAGTATCGAAGCAGGCAGAGGTGGTGGAGACCATAGACCGAAGCAGAGTATGGGCAGTACAGACTCCCCAGACCTTCACCCATAATGTCTTAAAAATGGCCTATGAAAAAGCCTTCGAGGAGGGGTTTTATGGAACGGATGATGCTTCTTTGGTTGAGAGGCTGGGAATTAAGGTCAAAATCATACCAGGTTCTTATGATAACATAAAGATTACTACGCCAGGGGATCTGGTTCTGGGGGATGCTGTTTTAAAAAGGAGAGCTTCCACGATGCATGATTCATGACACATGTGTTATGATGGCTTGTGTACATCGTGAAACTTGTATCCTGCATCGTGCAGCCTATATATTTTGACGAAGGGAAAATAAATGACTATAAGAATTGGTCATGGTTATGATGCCCATAGAATGGTTGATGGAAGAAAGTTGATTTTAGGAGGGGTAGAGATTGCCTTTCCCAAAGGGCTGCATGGGCATTCTGATGCGGACGTCCTTTTACATGCAGTCTGCGATGCCCTTCTGGGCTCCCTCTCCCTGGGGGATATAGGAGTTCACTTTCCTGATAATGATCCCCAGTTTAAGGGTATCTCCGGCTTGAAACTTCTTGAGAGGGTTGGAGATATGGTTAAGGAAAAGGATTTTAAGGTTGGCAACATTGATGCAACCATTGTTGCCCAGGAACCCAGGCTTTCGGGACACATTGCCCGGATGAAAGAGCACATCGCCAATACATTGGAGATAGATAAAGGAATGATCAATATCAAGGCCACTACCACTGAAGGATTGGGTTTTATCGGAAAAGGGGAAGGGATTGCAGCACACGCAGTAGCCGTAGTGGAAGGGTGAGACAGGATAGGGCAACAGCCGTTTTAATTTTTAATAAATTGTAGAAATTTCGAGATATGTAACAATGCCACTTAGAATTTATAATACCCTAGCCAGGAAAAAAGAGGAATTTCAACCGCTAAAGAAAGGCAAAGTGGGAATGTATGTCTGTGGTGTGACCGTGTATGACTTTTCACATATCGGGCATGCCCGGGCAGCAGTGGTTTTTGATGTTATCTTTCGTTACCTCAAGTATAAGGGTTATGAGGTAACTTATGTGAGAAATTACACCGACGTAGATGACAAAATTATCAATAAGGCCAATGGTGAGGGGGTTGATGCCAAAACTGTCGCGGAGAGGTACATCAAGGAATATGATCGAGATATGGAAGCGCTGAAAGTGGAAACGCCCACCTTCACCCCCCGGGCGACTGAGCATATTCCAGATATGATTAGACTGATAGAAAAATTGATGGAAAATGGTTATGCCTATGAGATTGAGGGGGATGTGTTTTACAAGGTGAGTAAGTTTAAGTCCTATGGGAAACTCTCGGGTAAAGATATAGAGCAGCTACAGTCGGGGGCCAGGGTGGAAGTTGATGATCGTAAAAGAGACCCCTTGGATTTTGCCTTGTGGAAGGCAAGCAAACCGGGAGAGCCTGCCTGGGAAAATCCCTGGGGAAAGGGAAGGCCCGGCTGGCACATAGAATGCTCTGCCATGAGTCAACGTTTCCTGGATGAGACATTCGATATTCATGGGGGTGGAGCCGACCTCATCTTCCCCCACCATGAAAATGAAATTGCCCAGTCTGAAGGTGCTACCGGTAAACCTTTTGTGCGTTACTGGATACATAACGGCTTTGTTAATATTAATCAGGAAAAGATGTCCAAGTCACTGGGTAACATCTTTACCATCCGGGAAATTTTAGAGCACTATCATCCCGAGGCAATAAGGGTGTTTTTGCTTTCTCATCACTACCGTAGTCCGGTAGATTTTTCGGATCAGGGCTTAAGCGAGGCCCAGATGAGTTTGGATCGTTTATACTCATTGCTTAAGGATTTCAAGGATATGGAGAAAGAGAGGAGGTTAGAAAATACAAAAAAACCCGATGAACCTTCCGGTCCTTTTGAGAAAGAGATGTATAAGCAGATTAGAGCTCTGCCGGAGCTGTTTGAAAAGGCGATGGACGATGATTTTAACACCGCTTCTGCCTTGGGAGCGCTTCACCGGGTGACCCGCGATCTCAATAGGATGCTAGGTGAAGTGAAAAAGGGAGGTAAAGGGATACTCTCAAAAGCCATTTGCGAAGAGGGACTAAAAACCTTTACAACTATGGGAGGTATCCTTGGTATTCTTACCTGTGATTCTGTTGACTACTTTAAACAGAAACAAGAAGAGGTAATGAAATCTATTGCGATAAGCGAGGAAGAAATCCTTAGACTTATTGAAGAAAGAAGGATTGCCAGAGAGCAAAAGGACTGGAAGAGGGCTGACCAGATAAGAGAAGAACTCTTAAGTCAAGGCATCCTGCTGAAAGATACTCCCCAGGGTACAAACTGGAAGGTGAAGTAACGATTCACCGCAGAGCACGCGGAGT
>JAZFSJ010000134.1:0-5979 GCA_036446115.1 Thermodesulfobacteriota bacterium
ATTGCACGGGGCAAGCGCTGTGAAATACAAATAAAAAAGGAGCTTTCAACAGGAACCAGTCGTTAGATTGGCGTTAGAGATGTTTACCACAGCAACACGAACTTCACATTCAGGTGTGAGCGAAGAGTATGTGCCTATGCTGTAAGAAATATAAAAGATTCTAAAGAGTTAATAGTTATGGACTATAATATAATGTGTTTAATATATACAATTCTATAGATTGTCAAGCAAAATTTATAAATATTTATTGATACGTATATTTTTTAAAAAATTTCAAACCTGCTACCACGAAGATCACCCTGAGTTAAATAGAATGAACTCATTTAACCGGGCAGGCGAAGACTGCAACCACGAAGATCACGAAGAGTAGCCACGAAGAGTAACCACGAAGATGCACAAAGGAAAAAGGTAAATGGATGTTTTTATTGACGTACAATGGTAAATTTCCTATACTTGCCTCATCAAAAAAACAGGTTTATCTGGACCTTTTATAAAAAAATTGGGGTAGTATCGTGCCGGCGAAAAAAACTAATAAGAAATCGAATCGTCGCAAAGGAAAGCTCCGGATAGGGAACAACTGGAATGCAATCACCATCATCGCCCTGTCTCAGACCAATCCGCTTAAGGCCATAGCCGAGTTCGCCGAGAATAGTATAGACGCAAAAGCCCGCCATATTACTATTCTCCGTGGCCGGGAAGGGGGCGCACACTACTTAAGAATCAGCGACGATGGGGAAGGGATTCCCCGCAACGAAATGGGCCTGCCTGATTTTACCTATGTTGCCACCCATATATGCGATTCCATAAAGCACCAGCTTAAGCAAAAGGGGGCGGAAGGAATCCAGGGCGAATATGGTATTGGACTGCTCAGCTTCTGGACTGTGGGTGAAGAACTCATGATGACTTCTGCCGGAGCCGACGGACGGAATTATCAGATGTGGATGGCTAAAGGTGATCCGGGCTATGCGGTTCGCGAGAAAAGGACCCTGTTGCCTATAGAAGGGGTTGATCTGCTCATAAAACCACTGCTCCCGGGTGTGCGGCAATTAAGCGGGGAGAAGATCCAGTGGTATCTGGCTTCCGAATTGCGTGACAGGATCCGCTCCTCCGGCGTGCAAATCAAAGTAATCGATAGAAGAGCCCGGAAAGAGTTCATGGTAGAGCCGCGTGAATTTACCGGAAGACTGCTTCACAACTTAGATTCTTTTCATTCCGCCCTGGGTGATGTATATGCCGAAATCTATCTGGGCGAGTTGGAACACCATGGAAGAGTCGGCCTGCACCGGTCCGGAACGCGTATTCTGGAGGATATAACAAGTCTGGAAATCTTTAACCGGGAACCATGGTCATCTTCCTACTTACAGGGTATTATCGATGCATCGTTTTTAAATCTGACACCGGGAACACGAAGCGGTGTTGTTCACGATGCAGCCCTGCAAGCGCTAAGCGATGCCCTGGCACCTCTTGAAAAGAAACTCCTTGAAATCATTGAAGAACAGCGCCGGGCAGAAGAAGAGCGCGCCAGTGCACGTATTCTTCGTTCTGTGCAAAAAGCGCTGAAAGAAGCTCTTCTGGCGTTGCCGGCAGAGGAATATGACTGGTTCGATGTCCACGATTATGGCCCCCAGCGTCCCGGCAAAACCCGTTCATCTTTAGCGGGCCAGGAAAACGGCGAAGCAACTCTTACAAATCCTCCATCGCTTGACAGTCCCAAACAAAAGCAATTCTTTGAATTTGCCGGGCCGCTTTTCAGCGTTAAAATATTTCCTCAATCATGTGTGCTGCCGGTGGGAGAAACCAAGACATTTCGCGCCGCAGCCCGGGACCGCAACAGGAAACTGGTAGAAGAAAACTTGTCTTTTCTTTGGGAAATCGTTGAAGGCGATGGTAAGTTGGCAGACACCGGAAGCGAAATTGCTGAGTTTACCGCGGCACAGGAACCGGGGCTGGTGAACATCAGTGTAACGGTTACGCAGGGAGAAGTTACCTGTACGGGTGAAGCTCTGATCACTGTGACAGAATCACTGCTTCCTGAAAGCACAAAAGCTTCCACCTCTCATCAAGGTTTGCCCGGCTATACCTATGAAAAGGCGCCAGGCGAACTATGGCGCTCACGCTATGATGAAGAACAAAATATAATTGTGATCAATAACGGTCACCGAGACTATGTATTTGCATCTAAGAGCAAAGCCTTGAAAATTCGCTATATTTCCCGCCTGTTCGCAAAGGAATTGGTATGTAAAAATTTCAAAGGAATCCCACCTGACAACCTGCTGGAACGAATGATAGAGCTGACGCTCTATATGGAAGAAAACCTTTAAGAAGGATCAATTAAGGAGGTACACTATGGCACGTCTTGACGATATTCACAGCATTGCACTTGAAAAATTGCAAAAGAGGTTTTCCCTGACTCCCGTAGACCTGAAGCATCCCTTGCCTGAGCGATCTTTGAGGGCGCTGGGCCTGATCAAAATTGACGGCAAGGTCTTCAGTTCTGATGAGTTTTTACGCGTGCTTGCTATGAATATAACCATCGCCTTTGTCCGCGGTGTCAGGACAATATTCATAGGTCCCCTGACAGAACTGAATCTCCCGGTTTTTTCTACAGAGGTAATTCTAAGTGGCAACAAGCGTACTTTCTTTCTTGATGTTCAGCGGCGGGGAGGTTACGACCGCCATGATGACAGCGAGCTCTATAACAGACTGGTTGCGATAAAAGAGAACTACCCCGAATTGTTGGCTGAACCAATGAAACAGGGCAGAGAAATTGATAAAACGTTTTCAAAAGCTGCCTGTTATGTGAAAATCTCAAGGGACCAGGATGAACAGGCCCTTAAGCTTTTCCACGAGTACCTGGACGTTTTTCTGGGGATGGTACAGCAGACACAGCCGTTAACCGGTGACGCTCTGGAAACAGCACACCGTGATTATGATGTATACACCAACACGGTAATTGACCATGACCCTGCAGCTAAGGTCTATAAAATACTTTTCGGAAAAAAAGGCGGAGTGGAACGAGTTAAGGAATTATTTTTCCCGTCTTGAATGGATATGCTATTAGGAAAGACTTTTTACGAGAACATCTTTTTTAAACTGATGAAATTACGAAATTCTTCCAGCTCACTTCTCCGGTATGTTCTTGAGCGTCCGTCACCCTGCAACGAATGGCGTACGTTCCTGCGCCTTCCCCCACAGGCTTCCAAGTCCAGTTGGAGTTGTTTCCCCCCATGGACAACCACTTACCTGTTTCTTCTTTCTTGATTGACCATTCGTAGGTGTATCCTGGCTTACCTCCTGTAACATGTGCTTTAAAGGTTACACTTTCCCCAGTCGTGATGCCGGTAACCTCTCCGTTGGTGATGTAAACCATTGGGTTTACCGCTGCATTAAGCACATGCCTTGCCAGTAGCTTACCCACACGTGGATCGTCGTCAGGAGGACTAAACATTGCCCAGGTCCCGGTATACTGAGCCTGCACCGGTTTGTTGGGATCAGGCGGCCCTTTGGCAGGATCGTAGCCAAGGTGACCGTAATCGCTCATATCATAGACAACAGATGGATCCAGATCGCTCCTTGCCTGGTTAAGCGGTGTCTGCCGTGGTGGAGGGTACGGCCTTAAAGGATCACCACATCCTCCCATCTCAAAACAGCACTCCTGTTTTGAGGTCATAACTGCTGGTCCACCTGCACGTGCACTACCTCCCTTATTATCGGTTATGATCTCACCACCTTGAAAAGCGCCAGAGACCTCCTTTAAGGTAAGGGCGCCGGCAGTCACCTCTCCATCTAACCACTTTATCACTCCCTTGGCCCCCGAGGTCTTACCGGTAAGTGTAGTTCCCCCTTTAAACTTTGATGTCCCACTCTCATACTTAAGCTGCCACTCACCGCAGTCCGTATACGCCCACATCCCCCAGTAATCCGCAAAGGGATGACCTACTTCAGGATAATTTTTAAAATCTCCTTTTTCCCATTTGGCCCAGGTCTTAATTCCGATCTCCCTGCCAATCTGGTTGGGAAGCTCAACCATATCCAGGACGGAAGAGGTGGCCAAATGCACAACTCCGATTACAATGTGCCGGACTCCCCGATTCTTCAAGTATTCCAGCGCATCCCAGCAGCGGTAGCCCCACTCTTCACCGGGCAATTGTTTGTCGCTTTCATAAAGCCATGCATTCCCGTAGACTTCAGCGCGCATTTCCCGGTTATGTTCCAAAAGTCCGTTTTCAGGATTTTTCTCCCTTTTACCCAGCCAGGCCCCAATGATGTTGTCCTGATTCATAGTGGGGTGTCGATCAAGAAGCCGGGCTTTGATGTTTTTGTTTATGATGAGGGTATCGTTAATCTTGGGATCGAAGAGCTCATTGTTGTCGGCATGCATAGAATGGTTTAGAATGATGACCCCGGTAGTAACATCTGGGACGGCGGCGGACATTCCGTCCTCGATAGCTTCCACATACAGGGCGGCCACCTCGGAGTCGGACGCAATAGGGTTGGTGCTTCCATTGAGCAGCACATGGCTGTCTTCGGTGGGCAGTCCCTTGCTCGCAGTCCACCCCGCAGGCTTTGTGGGGTAGGATCTCTCCATCAGGTTGCTGTAATCATTAATCCAGAGCAGTGGAATCGAGGTTCCGTGTTTACTATTCCAGTCATCAAGGGCGCGCTTGGCCATCTGCACCACATCATAGGTTTTTGAGTAGCGAGGTCCCCCCATCATCCAATCTACTGCGATAATACGGGAAACTCCTTTCTTGAGCAGCCTCTCCACCGGTCCATCCACATTGTAGCGTTCAGGATCGCAGTCGGGCCAGGGTCCACCCGGATCCTTCTCACCGCAGTAAGTACAGTTGGCTCCCTTACCAGGTCCATCAGGACCGTAATAGATGAAGCGGGGATACGGGTAGTGTTCCAGGCGGTCCGCGCACTGGAAACCTGCCCAGTCCACCTCAAAAGCGAGGCCGTAGGGATTTACGTCCAGCTCAGTCTTTATATCTGCTAACTGCTGCTCAGATAAACTGTGATAAGCATCCCTTCCTCCGATCCGTTTATATTCAAATTCATACATCCTTAAATACTTAAGTGTGAAATCAGAGACATTGGTATCCAAAACCGCCGGCCAGAATTTGGGCTTCCAGATAACGAACTTGTGCACGGGGTGGTTATGGTCAAAGGAAAATTGAAGCACCGCGGCATCCCACATATATTGAGTTTTATGGGTGTCCATACCACCATGGATGAGATAGAGCACCCCAATCTTTTCAACCTTTTCACCCTTCTGCTGACATGAGGTGGATACCAGGGCCAACCCTATAGCCAATAGAAGCATTATACGATAAATTCCCTTTGCACGGTTCATGACTACCCCCTTTCTAATAAAAAAACCCTACTTTCTTAAGGATCTGGAAAAATAAGGTTGTGAGCTTCATAGATTCCGCTAAAATTTTTTAGGGCTAATTATTATATTAACAAGTTTTTTAAACCATAAAAATATTTTTAAGTCAAACCATTTCAGCGATTCAGAAATAATCTGTCTGTGCGGTTGCCGTTATGTTTCTATTGACACACAAATGCCTTTCCTCTATCCTGACTTTAAGCACGCTACGTTGATATAGCACTATCTGAGAATCATTATGAGAAGGACGACTATGAATACAGTTGTACTCCCACAGTTACCCTGGCATGGAACTAAGGAACTGAAACTTCCCCTGCCGGACAGCTGGCAGGTTGAGATCTACCATATGGCAGGCTGGGAAAGACCAGCTATGAAACCCGCAGAAATCAAAGCGGCCATCGCAAATCCCATCGGCAGTGCTCCTATTAAAGAACTGGCCAAGGGGAAAAAAGAGGTGGCCATCATCTTTGATGACATGACCCGTGTCACCAGGGTGGCCGAGATAGTACCTTTTGTGCTGGAAGAGCTGGCCGAGGCCGGCATCCCGGATAGTAAAATCCGCTTTATTTGTGCCCTGGGATGCCACG
>JAZFSJ010000135.1:0-5424 GCA_036446115.1 Thermodesulfobacteriota bacterium
CCTGCCGGTAAACTACCACCCGTGAAACGGGTGGCTTTGTTTTACGGTCAAAGGCCGTAAAACAAAGGAAGCACGAAAGTGCTAAGGATTCCTTGTGCAACCCCGCCGAAGCACGGGGTTTTAAAAGCACACAATCAACAATCCTCTATTAGAGGAATCAATTATAACTTTGGGCTGTCTATAAATCAAGTTGTTTATTTTTTGCTTCCAAAAAATCCGTGCTTCGCAGATGTGCGTTTACTTCACCCTTTATTTTTGTTATAAGTGATAACATCGTTGTGAAGCTCCTCGCGCACAGCGCGGAACTTCCCGGAATTTAACTTTAAAAAGACACGCATGATTGAAAAGAAGATAGATAATCTAACCTTTTTGTTTTTTCCTAATTTTTCCCACCATAAAAGTATCACGCATGCTGTATCCACGCGGGGTGGTGGCTTTAGCCGGGGCAACTACAATAGCTTTAATCTCTCTTTCCAGGTTGGCGATGAAGAAAACCAGGTAACAAAAAATCACCAGACCTTGAGCCAAACCTTAGGCTTTGACCTCAGTTCCCTCGTAACCTGTCAGCAGGTTCATCAAGACACTATTGCCCTGGTAGATGAGAGCTACCTTAAAAAAGATTGTTTTCTTCCTTACAATTCCATCCCTGAAACAGATGCCCTTGTTACCGATGTTCCTGGTATTGTCCTTATGACAAAGTATGCCGATTGTGTTCCTCTCCTTTTCTATGACCCTAAAACACATACTGTAGCTATAGCTCATGCGGGGTGGAAAGGAACACTCGCACATATTGGTCAAAAGACCGTTGAAGTTCTGGTAAATGAATATCACTGCCAGCCCCAACATATCCTGGCTGCGCTTGGTCCTTCCATCGGTCCCTGTTGCTATCAAATCAATAGTACCATGGCAGACCAAGCCACCAATAAAATCCCCCGGGCCCAAGAATATTTAAGCGAATCTTCAGAAGATGGTTTATTTTTCAACTTATGGCAGGTAAATAAAAAGCAACTCCAAAGTGCAGGCATAGAAGATGAACATCTCTATTGTGCGGAAATCTGTACGTCTTGCAACATCGATCTATTTTTCTCTTACAGGAAGGAAGAAGGAATAACAGGCAGATTTGGTACCCTAATCGGTCTTCTTGCACACGTTTGAATTAATATAAGTTGCTTTGCCCTGTTACTTACTCTACCTCCCTTTCTTGCTCATTATCGTATCTTTTTTAAACCGCTTATCATCTTTTTGTTGGTAGTCCAAAGTATAGTGAAGCCCACGACTCTCTTTTCTCCTGAGGGCACACTTTATAATCAACTCAGACACCATAGCAATATTTCTCAATTCTATAAGGTCTCCGGTAAGAATGAAGTCCCAATAGTATTGGGTGATCTCTTTCTGCAGAAGCTCGATTCTTCTTTTCGCCCTGGCAAGTCTCTTATTGGATCGGACAATCCCCACATAATGCCACATTAATCTTCTGATTTCATCCCAGTTATGAGAAATCACTATCGATTCATCAATATCCACTGCTTTTCCTGGATCCCACGGTCTGATGGAAGGAAAAGAAAATCCCTTTTCCTTCAAATCGACAATAGCCTTTTCAGCACTTCTATGAGCAAATACCAGGGCTTCCAACAGTGAGTTACTCGCTAAACGATTAGCTCCATGAAGACCGGTACACGCCACTTCTCCACAAGCATATAAACCTTTAATAGTAGTCTCTCCCTGTAGATCAGTAACCGCTCCGCCGCAAATATAGTGGGCTGCGGGAACCACAGGAATGGGTGTAGTTGCCATATCGATACCAAGTGATATACACTTATCATAGATATTGGGAAATCTTTTCTTAAGAAAAGACCTGTTTTTATGAGTCATATCGAGAAGAACATGCTCCTCTCCACTTTTTTTCAATTCATTATCGACTGTCCGCGCTACTACATCCCTGGGGGCAAGACTTTTTAGAGGATGATGTTTATCCATAAAGGGAGTCCCATCCCTCAACCTTAAAGTACCCCCTTCGCCTCTCAATGCCTCAGAAATTAAAAAATTCTTGGCTTGAGGATGGTAGAGGCAGGTGGGATGGAACTGGATAAATTCCATATTGGCGATCTTGGCGCCGGCCCGATAGGCCATAGCTACCCCGTCTCCTGTGGAAATATCAGGATTGCTGGTAAAAAGATAAATTTTCCCTGCACCTCCAGTAGCGAGTAGCGTAACCCTAGTAATAAAGGTGTGAACTTTTTTTGTATCCCTATCCAGTACGTAGGCACCGTAGCAGATATCTCCATCACTCCTCTTCCCCTTTACTTTTGACTCGGTAATCAAGTCAACCGCAAAGTAATGCTCATAGATCTCGATATTCTTCCGGGATTCCACCTGTCTTACCAGGATCTTTTCCACTTCCCGACCGGTAAGGTCTTGAGCATGAACAATTCTCCTCCTGTTATGTCCTCCTTCTCTTCCCAGGTCGTAGGAAGTTTCTTTGCCACTGCCGTCTTTGGAAAAATTAACTCCCCATTCAACCAGTTCATCTATCCTGTGAGGACCATCTTTAACCACCTGCTCCACAACTTTTGGATGAGAGAGCCCATCTCCCACAGTAAGGGTATCAGCGATATGCGAATCGAAAGAGTCATCCGGTCCTAAAACAGCGGCAATACCTCCCTGTGCATAGTTAGTGCTAGATTCGATCTTTTCCTTTTTGGTAACGATAGCTACAGAGCCATAATTACAAACCTTTAAGGCAAAACTTAAACCAGCAATCCCGCTACCCAATACTAAAAAATCCGTTTTAATTTCCATTGTTACCCCATCAAATTAGAACACAGGTTTTCGCAGATGAGCAGTATTTTAAACCTTCAAAATCTTAACCCATGAATACTTTTATTTCTTTGTTTTAGAAATCCAAAATCCGCAATTTTACCCCGTTAAATGCTTGTTCTATGGAATTTTTACCCTGTGTAATGCTTTGCTGATTGCACTAGGACGCAGCCTATTCCATTGGGGCGAAGCATATTTAACTGGGGCCACTATCCCAAATCCACAATCTAGAAGCCCCCTGCCTCCTCATAACTTCATACCCCACGGTTCATATCTGGCCAGATAAACTTATGAAGCTGCAATTGTAATCTCACAGGTAATCTCTCTTCTATAATCCAGCTGGCTAGTTTTTTAGCCTCCATTTTAGAAAAAACGGGTGAGACTAATACCTTGCATTTTTCGACAATCCTATATCTATCAATGATTTTCCTTGCCCAATCAAAATCTTCTCTATCACTGATGACAAATTTGACCTCATCTTTTTGAGCTAGGTAGGCAATATTAGAAAAATCCATATGATCAGACATACCACTACCGGGACATTTAATATCCACGATTTTTACCACCCTACTGTCTACCTTATCAAGAGGCACACTGCCGTTTGTTTCAAGTAAAACAGCATATCCCTCTTCAAGCAGAAGATTTACAAGTAAATAGCATTCATCCTGTATTAATGGTTCCCCTCCCGTGAGTTCAACCAAAGAAATCCCTGAGTCCCTGACTCTACTTAAAATCTGGTCCAGTTTTAACTCTTCCCCACCTTCAAGTGCATAAGTAGTATCGCAATATTTGCAGCGGAGGTTACATCCGGCCACACGAATAAAGGTACAGGGGAGTCCACAAAATGTTGACTCTCCCTGTATGCTGGTAAATATCTCTGAAATCTTCATTTTACTCTTTACTATATTTTACCGCAGATTTACCCTGTTAGATATTTACTATACAGCAGGCGGACCCTTTTTATATATTTATCTCGTTGGGCAAACTACATTTGCACAAAGTTTCATATCTAACAGGGGTGCCATGGAGAGCGCAGAGATTAATGATTTAATTATTCTGCTAGATTTGGATTAGCTACCCTACTGGCATGTATTATAGACTGCAAATCCGTAACAATCAAAAAGAATCTTTTTTATTTATGGTTTTTATAATTCATGCTCCGCGTACTCTGCCTGCCCTGTTAAATGTAAAAATATTTATCCGGGGCGATCTCTACGGTGAGTGGTTAATATTATGATAAATTATATGAGTTATTTAAGTCAAGCAAAACCACTGGATGCCTTTTCTACATATCTTACTATTGCCTGAACTGATAGTTTCTGCTAGTAATAAGGTGTAGCCTACAAATGAAAAAGTGTACCCAAACAAAATAAATTAGGACCCCATGTGAAATAGATAATAATAAAAAACATTTCACGGGGTGAACGCGGATTTTCACAGATAAACGCTGACAATTATTTTATCGATTTTTATGTTCAGTTCTTCATATTTAAAATCTTGATTATCTGCGTTTACCCCGTTAGGTAATATGTAAGAACCATCACATTGCACTTTCTTTCTTGAATTGTATGAAATATACACAAGACGTAAGATATTTAACCTCACAGGGTGAATCTGTGTCCAAAATATTTTCTGATACAATTTAATCGTTAAAAACGAGACAGCCTATGCCTTCCAAAGATCAATGGGTCGAAATCTCCCTAGAGATAGATCAGCACCTGCAAGATGCTCTGGCTAATTTTTTAATGGAACTGGGATCAAGTGGTGTAGTTGTAGACGAAGAGATTTCAGATCCCTTATATGGAAAAGTCAAAAAGGGCAGTAAAGATCGAAGACTTGTCTGCTCGTATCTAAAAAAAGACGCCCACTATCAGCACAAGATACACTCCCTCGACCGATACCTGAAGTCCTTAACGGAACTCCACTCTCTTAAATTCCCTCCCCAGATGACATTAACGGTTACACATGAAGACGACTGGAACAAGAAATGGCAAAAATATTTTACTACCGCCAGAATAGGCAAACATATTATCGTAAAACCCTCCTGGGAACTCTTTCTCCCGGAGGAAGGTGACGTTATCATTGAAATGGACCCGGGAATGGCTTTTGGCACAGGAACGCATGCCACTACCAGGATGTGCCTTGAAGCTATAGAAAATCTCATCCACAATGATTCCAAATCATCTCACTCCATGTTGGATGTGGGTATCGGCTCCGGCATCTTAAGTATCGCCGCTGCAAAATTGGGTGTCGAAAAACTGGTAGGGATTGACATAGACCCCATTGCACTGAGGTACGCAAAACAAAACATAGAAAAGAACCTGGTCGCTGATAAGATAGAGGTTAAGGATGTAGTACTTAATAAACTGGAGGGTAAATTCGACTTAGTGGTCGCAAATATTCTTTCTGATGTTATCCTTAAACTTCACAAGGATCTGTATGCGCATCTCGAGGACAACGGTATTCTTATCCTTTCGGGTATAATGGATGAAAACGAATCAAAAGTTGAGAAAAAATTTGTATCAAAAAAAATATCTCTGGTAGACCGCTATTATGATACCGGATGGATATGCTTCGTTCTGCAAAAGCAGCCTTAGTACATAGATG
>JAZFSJ010000136.1:0-2465 GCA_036446115.1 Thermodesulfobacteriota bacterium
TGTCAATCGACTCTGTTCCTCAGGACTAAGCGCTATCAATCATGCCAACAGGGCTATCAAATCCGGAGACGGAGAATTATTCATTGCAGGTGGTGTGGAAAGCATGACCAGAGGTCCGTGGGTGATATCTAAAGTTTCCAAACCGTTTGGAAGAGACGCAGAAATGCACGACAGCAGTTTTGGATGGCGGTTTGTTAACCAAAAAATGCGAGACTTATATGGCACGGAGCCTATGGGTCAAACCGCCGAAAATCTTGCCGAAGAATACCATATTTCCAGAGAAGATCAAGATAAGTTTGCTTACTGGTCGCAACAAAAATGTAGTAAGGCCCGGGAAAGCGGAAGGCTTGCCAGGGAAATCACCAGTGTGAATATTCCTCAGAGAAAAGGAGAACCAATAGTGTTTAATGAGGATGAGTTCATAAAACCACAAACTTCTTTGGAAGGGTTGTCTTATCTGAAGCCTGCGTTCAAGAAAGAGGGTACAGTTACCGCAGGGAATGCTTCAGGGTTAAATGACGGTGCAGCTGCCACCATTATCGCCTCTCAAGAGGCAATCGATAAATTCAAATTGGTTCCTTTGGCTCGAATAGTAAGCAGTGGGGTATCCGGAGTCGAACCGCGGACCATGGGGATCGGGCCAGTATCTGCATCAAACCAGGCCCTCGGAAAAGCAGGATTAGCCATGGAAGACATGGACATTATAGAAATCAATGAAGCTTTCGCTGCTCAAACTTTAGCATGTATACGTCAATGGGGCTTAGAAGACGATGACTCCAGGATCAATCCCAATGGAGGGGCCATTGCCTTAGGACACCCACTAGGCGCCTCCGGTACCCGTATAGCATTTACTGCTGCACTGGAACTAAACCTCACAAAGAAGAGATACGCACTGGTAACTATGTGCGTCGGTGTGGGACAGGGTTATGCTATGATTTTGGAAAAATCCTAGTGATTGCCATATAGATCATACACTGACGAAGGTAATTAATATCATCATACCCATAAGAGCAATAGCCCACACCAGGTTCTCTGGTATTGGCAGCAAGTTTTCTGGGTTAGATGCATGGTCTCTGGAAGCGTCCATCTAAATTTTATTGATTAGTAGAACCAATTGAACTAAGAAAAAGAAGATAACAGCGCAGCTAAAGATCACTCCTACCCACTCGCTCGCTCTGTTTACGAATCTCTGGAACGTTTTCATAGAATAGTTATATTTATTCGTTATTTATTATAATTTATACTTTTTAAATGAAAAAGGTAACCGGCTCTTACAGTTATGGGTTATGAATTATAAGTCATAAGTTAGGGCTGATGTGGGTGGAGCTTGGGGTGGGATATAAGTCTGCCAAACATTTGGGATTGGAATGTTTGGTTGATATCTTATATTGGTGTAGATAGATGGATTGTCACTCGGTGCAACTGAGAGCCAGTTTGGTGAAACCAAGAACTAAGCACTAAAAACTAAACACTTTTATCTAAGTGTACATCCATTTGAGGGAACGGAATAGTAACACCACTTTGATCAAGGGCAAGCTTGCAGGCCTCCAGTACTTCCACATAGACAGCAGTATAATCTTCCGGGTTACAATGTGGTCGTACTCCCAAATTAACGGAGCTGTCAGCCAATTCAGTTACCACCACTACGGGCTCAGGATCTTTTAGCACAGCCGGGTGATTGTGCATTGCATCAAGCAATAGGTTTCTGGCTTTTTGAATGTCTGATTCATAAGAAATACCCACTACCAGGTCCACCCTTATAACTCCCTCTTTCATATAGTTAACTATATCAGCATTCATTATAGGTCCGTTGGGAAGAATAATAGTTCTTTTATCAAGAGTAAGGATGGTGGTATGGAAAATCTGTACATCCTTCACTAGCCCGTTTCGTCCCATGGTTTCAATTCTGTCTCCCACTTTGAAAGGTTTGAATAGCAGAATCAGCACGCCTCCGGCAAAGTTGGCTAATGAACCTTGTAGTGCTAAACCCACGGCCAAGCCACCGGCACCAAGCAGCGCTACAAAGGAGGTGGTTGCTACTCCTAACATGGAACCTACACTTACGAAAAGAATGATCTTCAGGGTCCAGGATATTACACCTCCAAGGAAAACCTCTAAGGTATCATCTACCGCCTTGTGCTCCAAAGCCTTCTTTACGATCTTGACGAGAATCTTGATGACCCAAAGACCAACAAAAAGAACGACCAAGGCCAATAGTATTTTTGGAGAATACTCTAATGCCATATCCATGAATTTGTCCCAGTATTTGTCCAAATTTTCCATAGTTTATGCTCTGATTTATCTAAAGAAGTGTTTTGTTAGTGAGTATTGCCCATTTGAAATATAGCAAAAAATCCGCTGTCTCCACATTTGGAAGAAGTAAATAATTATGTAAAAAAAAACCCCAACGTTTTATCGATGGGGTTATATAATTGCCGGTTTTGGTAATATCATTTAACCTTATC
>JAZFSJ010000137.1:0-3711 GCA_036446115.1 Thermodesulfobacteriota bacterium
GCATCACCTAAGGCATAGGCCTTCATATAGCGAAGATCAGCGGGGTCAGACTGGGGAAGGCACTTGGTCCAGGAAATTTTATCTGCAAATCCCTGCCATATTTGTGAAAGCTCTCTCGCACCCCGTGCAAGTAAATCACCCACTCCCTCCCTCAATGCAATCTTTTCAATCAGTTCAATAATAGCCTTCTCTTCCCCCCAATCCAGGTAAATGCCCTGGGTAGTCTCTTTATCGATCACACCTTCTTGAAAGAGCTCTATGGCACAGGCTATCAGATTGGCCGTAGAGCTTGCATCCAACCCGTACCTATTGATGAGGTCGTTAATCTTAAGGATAGGCTCCAGGCGGCTGATACCCAGCAAGGGTCCAAAATGTCCTATAACTCCATATTCAGGCCCCTCATTCTCAACTCCGGCAAAAGGCCCCTCATTAATCTTGTAGGTATGTTTGCAGGCAACGCCGCAGGAGAAACAGGGTGATTTCCCCGTATAATAATTATCTGCCAGATTCTCCGGGGAAATATCTTTGTTGTCCGGAAAGGCCGAGCTTAACCCGTTATAGGCCCTGCCCATACCGATAGCATTATTTACAATCTCATAGAGGTGGGCAGTACCGTACTTTTTAAATGTTTCCATGATAAATTCATTGTTAACTTTTTGATAGAGCTCTCTGGTTAAGGTCTTAAACTCTTCCGGGAAGGCAGGGGTAAGTTCCTTGCCGTCTCCCACCACCACAATGGCCTTGACACCTTTTGCCCCCATTAAACAACCCATGCCAGTCCTGCCCGCGGCATTCTTCTTGCCATGCATGACACAGGCAAAACGCACCTGCCTCTCACCTGCCTGACCGATGGTAAGAGATTGGGCATTTATGCCATATTTCACTCTTATAAGCTCTTCAGTCTCGATGGTGTCCTTCCCCCAAAGGTCTTTTGCATCTTCTATGGTAATCTTATCTTCGTGCACAAGGACATATACAGGTTTAGGGGAAGCACCCGAGATTACCAGGTAACCAATACCTGTCCTCTTAAGGGCCGCTCCAAAGTGTCCCCCGATGTTGGCATCTCCCAAAAGGCCCGTTTCAGGAGATTTGCCCGAGATGGTTACTCGAGCAGTGGCTACTCCCCTCATGCCGGTTAAAGCACCGGCCCCGACTACAAGAATGTTTCTTGCATCCAGGGGGTCAATCCCGGCAGGAAGGTAATTATAGAGGAGATAGGAGTTAATACCTCTTCCACCTATAAACTTTCGGATCACCTCTTCCGGTAGCATGTTAAGGGAAACTGATCCGTCACTCAAATTAATATAGGCTATCTTTTGTTGAAGCAGCATTCTACCTTCCTTGCTGAACAAAAAACTAGTATCTCAAAATCTCAGCCACATTCTTAAACAATTCTGAACTGGCAATGTCAAACACCTGCCTGCCCACTGCCTGGGCCATAGCTATGGCGTTTTCATTTTCTTCATAGCTGGGAATGTCTCTATCCAGATATTCCTTCATAAGTTCATGCTTCATGGAAAAATCCCCATTCACCATGCAGAGGTTTTTTATCTCTGATTCATATAAGGCAATCCCCGCACAGGCTACCGAGGTTGCAGTCATTGCCTTTAAGTAGTGGAAGAGATCAAAGAGCGTACCCTCTAACCCCAGACCGGCCCCTACAGCCAGATTGCCCACCGCCTTGCCTCGAAAGGGATTGGACTTATAGGCGGTAATCTCCGTCCCCCATATATCTGAACGTTCTTTCTCGTGGAGTGGGCGGGTGCGCTGGATGAAGTTTAATACTACTGCGGGTATTTTGTAGGCATACACCGGTGAGGAAAAAATGAAGGCATCGGCTTTATCCATTTTATCAAAGATGACCTTCGTCTCATCGTTGGAATTTTCTAAAAGGGGACAGAGTTGACCACAAAAACACTTGTTGCAGGCAGTACAGTAAATGATTTTATAGTTTATGAGTCTTATGGACTCTACCTCCGCTCCCTTTTCTTTAGCTGCTTCTAATGCCACCTTCAAAAACCACTCACTGGAAGACTTTGTCTTTCCTCTTTTGTGGGTGCCGCAGATACCTAATACCTTCATTCTATTTCCTCCTTTTCTCACTACACGTAGACTTCTCCTGCTGTTGCTGCACGCTCAAAGTTCGAAATGTTAGACATAAAATCTTTCACACATAATTTCACCAGGGGTGAGTAATTTCCCTCCATTATCCTTTTTATCCTCTGGGGCCTATTGAAAAATTCCATCTGGCACCAGGCCCCTATGCTACCTAGCTCTTCCAAGGAGAGATGTTTGGTGGGAAAAACCGGATGATGGAAATCCCATATCTTAAGATCAATCTTCTTGGGATCAATCCTCCCGTCTTCAACCAGTTGTTTCCAGAGAGGAGACCCAGGTGCCGGGGTTACAAACTGCAGGGCAAACACATCCGGATCAACTTCATCAGCGAAGGCAAACCGTTTTTTGATGGACGCTTCATCATCATCGTCAAAACCAATCATGAACGTCCCTACAGTACCTACATCATTCCTGCGAAGCCCATCAATGGTTTTTTTAATCTGAGAAACGGTCACCCCCTTACCTATTTTTCGCAATTCCTGATCGCTTGATACCTCAATGCCAACCAATCCCATGAACATTCCTGCTTTCTTCATCAAGGGAAAAAGGTCTATTTGTTTGACCCAGTCATCAGCCCTTCCCAGAATTACCCAGTTTATCTTGATGTCCCGTCTTATAATCTCATTACAGGTTTCCTCAACCAGTTCAGTGCTTACATTAAAGGCATCATCCTGAAATACCACGGTCTCAACTCCAAACTGATTCTGGAGAAGTTCCAACTCATCTACTACCCTCTTTCCAGAATGGCCCCGCCACGAAGTAAAATCCTTAGGGGTTCTGGGATCATACTGGCTCCACTCATAGCAAAACGAGCACCCACCCGGACATCCCCGACTGGTGTACAGTTCGCAGAAATGTTTCCAGTAAGTGTGTCCCACGTATCTATCCATAGGAAAGAGATCATAGGCCGGCAGGGGAAGCGTGTCTATGTCTGAAATGAGTTCCCGGTGAGGCCCTAACACTACCTTTCCATCAACCCTTGAGGCCAGACCGGCAATCTCAGTAAATTTTTTGCCACCAGACTTAAGTGCTGAGATGAGTTCATCAAGGGTGAGTTCGGCCTCTCCCACCATGATGAAATCTATATATGGATGGTCTTCCAAGATGTCTTCATACATAGCAGAATACCAGAGTCCTCCCATCGCAATCCGGGTATCCGGGAGTATCTCCTTAATTTTGCGGGCCGTTTCGTTGAAGTGCCAGATGACCGCAAGACCACCGGTTGAATGAAGAATATCGCCTAACACAACCAGATCGGGTTCTTTCTTTTTTACCTGTGCAAGCACCTCTTCCATTTTCATCTCCCAGGCCCTTGCGTCTACTATCTCCACCTCAGCAGATCCCTTTTCCCGAACGTAGGCTGCCAGTTGAGCATAAAATTGATTGGGGGCCCTGTGAACCCCATAGGTCGACCACGCACCCAGCGGTGGCATTAGAAAAAGAACCTTCATGATTGCCTCCTTAAAAAATCTTAATTCGTTATTCGGTTGAGCTACTCGTCCTGTGAGAGAAGTCCGTTACCATTTAGATCTCATTAAAACTCTGGCAGAAAAGAAATTCTCCTTTAAGCCCTGGTCAAACTTTGTTTCTTCA
>JAZFSJ010000138.1:0-7879 GCA_036446115.1 Thermodesulfobacteriota bacterium
AGATAACTGAACAGCTTCAGGACAAAGAGGTTTCAGCAATTAGGATCTTTTTAAATGAGGGTGGATGAGGAGGGCCTTCCCTTGCACTGGCTCTGGATGAGCCAAATGATAATGATGAGGCATATGATATTAGTGGTTTCAAGTATGTTGTGGATAAGGAATTGATGGAACAGGCAAAACCCATCAAGATAGATTTTATGGGAAGGGGCTTTTCTATCACCAGTAAGATGACATTTGAAGGAGGATGCGGAGACTGTGGTTCAACATCTACTGGCTGTTCCTGATAAAACACTCGTCTTCAAAAAGGGCAACACATTTATGGTGTTGCCCTTTTTTATTTGTCGCTTATTTTTGTGTTTACTTTTATCTTCGTACCTATTTCATCTTGATGTTTACAGTATTTAGTAATAGATTGAAAGCACAAAGTGTTGTATATATAGCATTGAAGAAAATCAAAGCTATTCATGACTCAGGCATTGTGAATTTATACTTCCCCCAATATGAAACACAAATCACGAAAACCGAGTTTCACGCAAGAACACTAAAAATCGGATTTGCACTATGAGTAAAATACTAACAGTGGACGTCGGTGCTGGCACTATGGATGTTCTTTACTATAACACGTCAAGTGGCATGCATTACAAAAGTGTTGTCAAATCTCCTTTACCCAGTATTGCTGAAAGAGTTTCCAAGATTAAAGGAAAGCTTCTGATTATAGGCAATGAAATGGGCGGTGGAGCTGTCTCTCAGGTTTTAAAGGATCGAGCTCAGGAGAATGAAATAGTGGTATCAGAATCTGCAGCAAAAACAGTTCACCATAGCCTAGACCGAGTACGTTCATTCGGCATACAAGTGGTAGAGAATCAGGTGGCTAATAAAATGGCTCAGACCAATGAGTACAACATTCTAACGTTTTGTGATTTGGAAGTTGAAAGACTGAAGCAAATAGTCAGGGGATTTGATGTTCCATTTTCCTTTGACATTATAGGAATTTGTGCTCAGGATCACGGTGTAGCACCGGAAGGTGTTTCCCACCTTGATTACCGTCATACTATTTTTGAGAAACTCCTTACTATCAATCCTTTCCCACACGCACTACTTTATAAAGACGATGAAGTGCCTGAAACCATGAACAGGCTCAGATGTATAGCACAAAGTGCCTCGATACTTGACTCGGGTGAAGTGTATGTTATGGACAGTGGAATGGCCGCCATTCTTGGTGCGTCTATGGATCCGAGATCTAGACAGAAAAGCAGATTGCTTGTCATGGATATTGCAACGTCCCATACTGTTGGTGCTGCTCTGCAAAACGGTGAGCTTAACGGTTTCTTTGAATATCATACTAAAGATATTGCTCTTGAACATCTAGAGACGTTGTTGCGAAAATTGGCTGATGGTGATCTGGAACACAAGCAGATTCTCTCAGAAGGGGGGCATGGTGCCTATATACGAAAGGCTTTTGGTTTTAAAAATACAGAAATTATTATTGCAACGGGTCCCAAGCGTAAATTAATTGACCATTCCAGTATGCCCTTTCTGCTAGGGGCACCTCTCGGTGACAATATGATGACAGGAACTGTGGGATTGCTGGAAGCAATTCGCAGACGAAAGCAGCTAGAATTAATTTCCTACTCATAGGACATCTAGTAACTTCATTTTTCTTTCGGTTTAACTCAGGCTTAAGTATCCCAAGTAAACTACCACCCGTGTAACGGGAGCCTCAAAGCACGGGGTTTCCAAAGCACACAATGATTAAAAATTTTTTTTATTCTTTTTATTTGGGATACTACACCCATTCCTGATACCGAACCACCTGTATCTATTGCGGGCGACTAGATTATAGATATAATCTCTTACACGTTTTGGAATAACAATCAATAGGTAAGCTAGATACCAAGGGAAGGGAAGTTTCTTGAGGATTCTCAGCACTGCGGTAGATTTATCATACACCGTTTTATTTTCTATTAGATACACGGTGCTTACCTCTCCAATGTCTAAACCGTCGGCAGTCAGAATTTGTTTCCCCGCATCTGATTGGCAAGTGGTGAAGTTAAATATACTTTTTTTATCTCTCTTAATCACGAAATTTACCGTCCAGTTGCACAAATTGCAAAGACCATCAAATATGATCAGTGATTTCTTTTGTGTTGATGAATGAGTATTGGAATATTCATTTATCATATGATACTTGCTGCCTGAATTTGTATAGTGACCTGGCAATGAATGGGTTTTTGGTGTAACAAACGCTTTACACAAAGTTTTAAGGACTAAAGAAGGTCTCTTCTAAGCGGGGATTGATGACGTGATTTTTAAAGATCGAGATTTCGATTGGCCTTCCCTCTAAATTGTATCGTTCGATGCGAGTAGGAAACCAATGTTTCTTGGATACGAAGACGCGATACTTTTCAAGGCCTTTGCCTTCAATATAATCAAGTGCGTAAAACGCAAACTTTATTTGCTCTTCTTCTTCGTAAAACGCGTTCTCTTTTTCCTGTATCCACTTGACATTTTTAAAAAGGAAGTTCATAAAGGATTGCACATCTGTTTGGTCGATGCGCTGTCCACTCGGAGTCCTGACCATGCGGTTATCAATGGAAAAGTGAAACTTCACCACCGGTAAGAACTTAAATGGCTTGACGGTTAACTTCTCATCCCCGACTTTGTAGAAAACAGTTACCCCCGGATAGGGTCGGGAAAATTTGATCCTGATTTTCCCCCTTTGCTTATAAAAAAAGGTAAGCTGATAGCGCTGATCTTCCTCTCCGTTGCGATAGTAGATAACCTCCGCCTCGCAGATAAAATCCTCCACACTTTCTATCACGGATATCATCTTGTGAGCTGTGGCAATAATCTGATCGCCATGAGAAGGCTCTGCTGGCAGAGTAGATTTTACAGCTCCAAAAAGCAACAAAGCTACCACTGAAAATGTCACACAGCTTCTCGCCATCTACTTTAAGATAAAATACCGGTCAAATAGTTCCGGTTCGTCACAATGGACACGGCCGATGAGCTCACTGGGGTGACGGCCTCTTTGACGCATGCTCCCTACAGAGGGCACTCCCATAGAAAAGAGTAAGATTTCTTCTTTCCCTCTTTTCGAATCCTCGACAACCCCCTTCTGGTTAAACATGCTTTTCGTCTCACCATTATCGTAAGGAAGGATTTCCAACACATCATAAGGAAGCAATTGATAGCGGGTGGGATGGGGAGGAGACTCGGTTGCGAGCAGTCGCTCCACCTGATGCCATCCTGAACTTACACGAACCCCAAGTCGCTTGCCGGGGGGAACCGTGGGCATCCACTGGGCTATTAACAAGTCGGGTTTTAAACGTCTTGAAACTGTACCTTGGAAACGCTCCTTCTCTGGCGCGAAAAGCTGGTAACACCCACAATTCTTCATCACATCAATCATGAAAGGTCTTCCCTGGGCATCCAATGAAATTCGGGTCGTCAATCCGTCCAAGTACCCCCGTTCGATCCAGGGAGTCTCTTTTCCTGCAGTTTTGCTATACCAGATCCCATAATTGATTTGCAGTATGGGTTCCCCTTTGAAAAAGGCATGAGAAGTGTAGTAGTACACGGTGGGGTGGGTAGAATCTATGGCCAACCTCCCCTTTTCCCATACCACTTTTCCCAAGCGATCATAAGGAGCAGCAACATCCTGGATGATAATGGGTGCAAAAGCGGAAATCAGCTTTTCCCTCTGTACATCGTCTAACAAAGGAATGTGCAAAGGGTTTCTTTTGGCCCCTTCAATTATCTCCCTAACTTCCTCTTCACTAAGTACTACCTCCTCCTCAGGGACCACATGCCTGAGCACACCTTTGGGAGGAATATCATTCAGGTCACTAGCAAACCGTGCTTTGGAAGCTTTTCTCGACTTCACGGTAAGAAAAGCCACCGGGAGAGAAAAAACTGGATACAATCCAAAAGCCCGCCTTAAAAATGAGTACTCATCGGGAACACCAACCAGCGGTAAGAGGTTTTCATAAAACTCAGGATAAGTTGTATCATGGCTGAACAACTCATTGGAACAGGATTCTACCCGATTGTATAACCACTCCCGATTCACTTCTTCTTCTGACATGAGGGAAATAACAGTTTGTTCTGGCAGGTTTTGTATCTCTTTCCCCCGTGCTCTGAGATCTAACTGCTGCAACAATCGGCCCCACTGTTCTCGTGCGTTTTCATCCGTAAGGTTCTTCTTTAAGACCGCAAGAAAACGATTGGTACGAAGATAGGGAAAATCAACGATAAGTGAACTCGATGCGTCCCTCACGCCTGCATCCTCAACCCTTTTATCCAGGGCATCTAAGAATTCCTGACAAACCTGCGGTCTCTCAGTGAAAAGTGAACTTTGAGGTGAGAAGAGGATAGTACATCCTGAAAGTATGATAAGATAAAAAAACAGCAAGAGAATCTGATGAAGTTTCATCGCTGTTTACCCAAGCGGATAAGAGAGCTTGTTAACGTTCTTCACTACATCTATGATTATCATATGAAACTTACGTTTGCAACAGAATCTAAGAAAGGGCACCCATAGGAGCACAGGAACACCACCTTGTTTTTAATCTCATGTTATCCTTTCAGTCTTCCTGCTTTTTTCAATTCTGCAGCTTCCGATTTCAGCCCCAGATCGAGCATATTCTTTTCTTCGAGGAAACCTGTTTCAATGTCCCATCCTCTTGCCTTGTAATAATCATCCAAAAGCATATCCATTTCAAAGATCTGGCCTTTGCAGGGACCATCAGGTATAGGCTCTTTAATAAATCTTTCAGGCAATCTGTCATCTTTCCTCGCAAATCCATCACGCGCATTGAATGCCCTCTCTATAGTGTAAATCCGCTCCCCACATCTAAGGATATAGTCCTTATCAGCAAATTCCTCAATGCCCGTTGCGGCAAACAGGAATTTGGCATAGTGTTCGGGACCCATCCATTGAAAACTTGCGGGAAAACCGCAAATAAGCAGAGAATCATATGCGGCCGCATTGTCCTGGTTAAACTTTGTAAGGGCACCTTTTCCTTCGGTGGTGAAGCGGTCTATACGTTCAGGGATACCAAAGAGCTCCTGCCCGCAGTATCCAGTCATATGGCTTGCGCCGATATTTGAGGTGGCAAGGTTTAACCCGTGGCCCTTTGCACTGCGTGGTTCATATGCCGGTATCTCCAGTCCCTTAACATGCATGGCATATTTCTCGGCGTTCTTTCCTATCTTGTGAGCGGCCTTTCTGGTCCCCAATGCAAGGATATCGCCGATACCTTCCCGCTTTACTATTTTCTTTAGGAGCTTATATGCTGCCTGATGATTGCCCCAGGAGAGATCCAGGCCATCAAGGTCACTCGCTGAAAGAATCCCTTTCTCAAAGAGTTCCATTGCAAATCCAATAGAGCTTCCAGCGCTGATGGTATCCAGGCCATAATCATCACACAGCTTGTTTGCGGCCATCACAAAACCAAGATCCGTGTTGTAGAGATTTGCACCGAATGACCACATGGTTTCATATTCCGGACCGACAACAGATCCCCCTTTATACCTGCCTTCTTTTACCTGATAAACGCAGCCGCACTTGATAAAGCACCCAAAACAGCCCTCGTTTTTTTGAAATATTTCTTCCAGTTTATCCGGCTCCAGCCCTGAAAAATCGGGCATCAGCCCTTTCTGAAAATTCTTCACCGGGTGCATTCCCATTTCATGCATCAAGGCAGTCATGCCCGATGTTCCTAGATGGCTAAAGCCCTTATATAAATCCGTTTTAGTGACATCAGACACAATCTGCCTGGTTATGCTCTGCAGCTTCTCCCTGTCAGCTGCCTCAATTTTTCCGCTTCCTCTCACCGCAATCGCCTTGAGATTTTTGCAGCCCATTACCGTCCCGACACCACCCCTGCTTGCGCTCCTGCGTCCGCTCATAATCGCCGCATATAGTGTTCCATTTTCACCGGTAGAGCCGATGCAGGCTATCTGCAACTTCTCATCACCCAGTTCTCTACGCAACGTTTCCTGTAGCCTATCTGTCGCAATCTCCTTGCCCCAAAGGTGTGCAGCATCTTTCAAGGTAACTTCATTATCCTGTATCACAATTGTAGTGGGCTTCTCGGCCTTTCCCTCAATTACAAGAAGATCTATGCCGGCAACTTTAAGCTCGTGCCCAAAATTACCTCCCCCCGTTGACCTTATAAAAGCCCCGCTCAAGGGAGATTTGGTCACTACCATCCACCGGGAGCTTGCCTGGGCGCTCGTGCCGGCCAAGGGGCTTGTGAGAAAATAGAGTTTATTGTCTTCCCCCAGTGGATCAGCCCCTGCCGTGACCTCATCAAATAGGTACTTTGCACCCAGTCCCCTTCCGCCAATAAAAAGGCATGCAGCATCTTCTCTTAATTCTTCTGTCGTTGACTTTCCGGTCGATAAATTGACCCGCAGTACTCTTCCTGCATATCCTTTCTCTAACACCATTTTTTACCTTTCTGATTAGAAAACACTTTTCTTAACAAGGCCACTAATGTTCATAAGAGGGCACCTCGACAATCAGTTTTTTTGTGCTCATAATTGTCTCCTCCCTAGTATGAAGTCAATCAAAACACCCCTTGATTCCCATAAAAGAACAACCGTGCTAGGGTGCCGGTTCATCGACGATAGCCTTGTTGACCGCACTCTGAACGGATTGCATGAATGATAGGCTGGAGTAACTTGCACATGAGAGGGCATCTATCTTAATACTCTGTTTTTGTATCATTTCCTCAGGGAGTTTTTTCGACCTCTTTATGCACTTAACTTTGGTAAAAAAGATGACACAGGTGGGCATTTCTATCTTTGTCAACTTTCCCTCTTCTATAGTCACAATACTCCGTGCTCCCAAGAAAGGTCCTTTTCTGTGTTTCCCCTCGTATACTCCATCTCGCAGTGTCACCATCTTCAGATCCTCATGTGTCATCAGACCTCTATCGCTCACACACCCCATAACACCTACACACACTATTGGTAGTAAAATGTATTTAAACAGTCTGTTCATGATTATCTCTCCTTTCTACTTAGTTAGTTCGGTTTACTCTGCAGGGTATAGCCCTCGCGTTGCTATCACCCTATACTCTTAGATAGAGAAAATGCTAATCCATAATGAACTTAGCTATTTTATTTTTTGTGATCATATATTAGTATGAACATACTCAACTATTTGATTTACCGCACGCTTAATAGCTTGCCCTGTCGTACCTGCAAACGTTGAATGACGTGATGATCTGCCAACAACTTCACACTCACCAATCAGTTTTGTTGTTGCGGGATCAATTAATTTAACCCCAACACGAATCTTAGCGCTGCCTGGGCCACCAAAGCAACCACCAACAAAATAATCCCAAAATATCCTATCTGATCTACTCACTTTGAAAAGATCCACTATAGTCATACTAAGGTGTAAATCTGCTGGTTCTTCTTCAGATGAAGTATTTAAGATCACTTTTTTAAACAAGTTCTTTTCCCGAAGTTCTGAAATTAATAGGTTCTCCAGTTGATTCTTTGCATCCGAAAAATATCCTATATTGCGAGTCGAAACATCCACTAGTAAAGTTTTATAATCAGAGAGCTTTATAGATACCGGTTCTCGCATATAAATGGAACTAGAGGCACACCCAAAAAGCAGAAACATAAAAAGAATAAAAACGGACACTTTAAAACGTTTCTTTGTACTCATAATTGTCTCCTCCTAGTAATAAGTTAAAACTATAATCTTAAAGTAACTAACTGTATCTGAATAGTAAATGGGAACAAGATAGTATTTTAATGGGGGGAATTCCAGCCATACAAAAGAAGAGAGAAATTGCGGGGTTATCAATGGTCGGCTTATTCATCTTGGTACAGGCCCCACTTAACAATGTAGTCT
>JAZFSJ010000139.1:0-8870 GCA_036446115.1 Thermodesulfobacteriota bacterium
CTAAGATATGCAAAGATCACCATAGGAGAAGGGGTTTGGATTTCGGCAGACGCCATCGTTTTACTTGGGGTAACTATAGGGAAAGGGGCCGGTGTATCCCCGGGAGCTATAGTGCACAAGGATGTACCTCCTTCTAAAAAGGCAGTAGCCCCACCGGCGAGGATTATCCAGTCGATCCCGGAGGGCCATCTCAACAATACGCAGGAAGAGGAGAAGGTGTAATTAGTCAATGAGCCATCTGGCAGAAAGGGAATTCTCGAAGTAATAAAGCAGGATCGCAAGAATGATGCAAGAACACACACAGGGAGATTCCACAAAAGAATCACCCATCTACACCAGGCAAATGTATGAACTGGGTTACTCTCGTAAAAGCTGGCGGTCATCCAGAAGGCTGCTCGCCCGCTGTATCAGGGAGGGCAAGCCCGGTCCTATCCTGGATATTGGCTGTGGGCTCGGCTTTTTTGTTGAGTGCTGCTACAAGTTTGGCATTTCCTGCATCGGTCTGGAAGGCTCTGAGTATGCCGTGCAGGCGGCAAGAAAGCGGGAACCCAATCTTGATATGAGACACCACTATTTAGAGAACCCTTTTCCCTTTGAGGACGGAACCTTTTCCATAGTGATGTGCAATCAGATCATTGAACATCTTAACAAAGAGGTGGCAAGAAAGGTCCTGCGCGAATCTTACCGTGTTCTCAGTGAAGGGGGAACCCTCATTATATATTCCCCCAGTATCTATAACAAGAAAGAGGCGATGCATCCCATCCACATTAATCTCCATTCCCCAAAATCCCTGAAAAAGGAACTGGAAGAATTCGGTTTTAAAAAGGTAAAGAGTTTTAATAAGTCTCTCAAATTTGAACTGGGACTTTTCAACCCTTTAAACAAAGTGATAAGAATATTGTTTGCTCTCCTTCCCCTTCCTTTCCTCTCAGCTTCAGCAAACTGCGTCGCCACTAAGATCAACGATGTAGAGAGCCAGGCAGGTGTCTAAGATCATCTCCCAATCTCTCTATGAAAACATGGAGCAAAAGTGAAGCAAGTTTTTCAACCCGTGGGCGGTCGCTGGAATGAGTATGCCAGACTGGGGGTCTTAAGAAGTGTTATAGACCCCAAGAACACGGATAATAGAAAAAATAAATATATCGATTACATCCACAAGCAGGCTGTAAGATCCATCCTTCCTACAATCCACAACTTAGATGTGCTTGATTTTGGTTGTGGGAGTGGAAGATTTTCCATCATTCTCTCAGAAAAAGCACGAAGGGTCATCGGCCTGGATATTACCCCTGAAATGATCCAGGTAGCCAAAGAGGAAAACGGGGCAAAAAACATCCAGTATGGTACGATCGATGGAAACCATTTACCACTGAAGGATGGCAGCATCGATCTTATTCTCACTGTATGGGTCCTTCAATATGCCGCCCGCGAGCGTGAGGTATACAGAAAGATTATGGAGGAATTTAAAAGGGTGCTAAGGCCGGGAGGCAGGATTTTCGCACTGGAGCAGGTAAGCTTCGCCGACGAGAGTAACCTCCTGCCAGAATGCACCTTACGATTGGATGACTATCTTGGGGTAATGGAGGACTGTTTTTCAATCCAAAGGTCTTACCCCATACGTGGAGCACGCAGAAGATCCTTTGCTCAAAAGCTGGCGGTTAAAAGGAAGTTTCCAGAGTTCTTTTATCCTCTCTTCGCCTATTGGGACAGTAGACGCACTAAAAAACTTGACATATCAGGGCTCAGTAAGTATCCCTACGTGGACTACGTTTTCTACGGAGTAGTAAGATAAAGGATTAATCGCGGGTTGTGTGTATGCCTAAAACAGTTGCCCATTCTGTAAGATCATATTTGTTTAGAACCGGAAGCTGGATCTATGCCCAGATCAGTAACCTTAAAAAATATCATCCTCTGGTCATTACCACCAGAAAGAGGAACCTGGACATCTTTCCGGTAGAAAAGATATATTCCCTGTCTGATCTCAATGGCTTAAACAGGTTTTTTCAGAGACAGTACGCTAAACTGACCAATTTTTATTATCCCTTCTTCCTTAAGGTTTTAAAAGAAAATCAGGTCTTACTTCTCCACTCCCATTTTGGCAATCGGGGATATTTCGACCTTGCGCTAAAACAAAAGTTAAAAATTCCCCAGGTCACTACATTCTACGGCCACGATGTCTCCCTGCTTCCTCAAGAAGAACGATGGAGAGAGAAATTCAAGGTGTTCTTCGAGCAGGGTGACCTTATCCTAGCCGAAGGAAGTTACATGAAAAAAACTCTCTTGGAGATGGGCTGCCCTGACTCTAAAGTACGGGTACAGCACCTGGGCATCGATTGTAAAAAGATACCATTCATCCCCAGGAAAATGGTTGATAGTCAAAAGGTAAAGATTCTGATTGCAGGGACCTTTCGAGAAAAAAAAGGTATTACTTATGCACTTGAGGCCTTTGCCAGGCTCGCTCCCAAATATAAGAACATAGAGGTAACACTCATTGGTGATGCGGGTCGCAGCCAGCGGGAGATTAACTATAAAAAAGAGATTACCGCCATCATAGACAGCCGTCACATAACTGATAGAGTCAACTATCTTGGTTTTCTCCCCTACCCCGCCTTCATCGAGGAGGCTAAAAACAACCATATTTTTCTCTCTCCCAGCATCCACCCCTCAGACGGAGAGACAGAGGGAGGAGCCCCCGTTGCCCTTATAGAAATGTCCGCCTATGGAATGCCTATTGTCTCAACCTTCCATTGTGATATCCCAGAGGTGGTCATCGATGGGGAAAGTGGCTTCCTCGTTCAAGAGAAAGACACCGATAGACTTGCTGAACGACTGGAGCATCTTATCACCCACCCGGAAATCTGGGAGTCCATGGGAAGAGCGGGGAGAAAACACATTGAAGAAGAATTTAACATAGTAACGCAGGCGGCAAAGTTAGAAGCCCTCTATGACAGCTTGATATAACCACAGTGGATATATAACCCAAGAGATGTGTTCACTGGAGTTTTCTGAGTTCACTTGCAACATCTAAATTCAAAGAGACAATCAATGAATAAAGTCAGTATCATCATCCCTACCTATAATCGCAGAGACTTCATTACCATAGCCCTGGACTCGGTGCTGGCACAGACCTATAAAGACTATGAGATTGTTATCATAGATGATGGTTCAAGTGATGATACCAAAGAGGTGCTCAAGCCCTACCAGGATAGCATCCGTTATTTTTACCATGACAACAAGGGCATTGCACCTACCAGAAACAGGGGCATCAGAGAGGCTAAAGGAGACTACATCGCCTTTCTTGACTCAGATGATTACTGGCTGCCTGCAAAGCTTGAACGCCAGGTAGAGTGTTTCAGTAAGAACTCTCACTATGGCATGGTGGCAACCCGCTGCTCGTGTACTACCCCTGAGGGGAAGTTTCTTAAAAAGAACAGGCCGGGCAAATCGGGCTGGGTACTCACTGATCTCTTTAAGGCAAGTTTCATCCGTACCTCATCTGCTATAATCAGGAAGGAGTGTTTTGAAAAAGTAGGATTGTTTGACGAATCACTGCCTGAGTGTGAAGAATATGATCTGTGGTTACGGATTGCCAAGCATTATCCCATTGGCTTTATTAATGATGTGCTCACCGTATACACCGATAATCCTAAAGGGGTAAGCACAGACAGCCTTGCCGGCAGGCTCCAGCGTTTGAAAGTGCTGGAAAAGGACTATCTAAAAGAGTGCATACCCACCGCTCTCTACCGGAAGAGACTGGCAAGCAATTATCACTATGTAGGCAGACACTACCTTAAGCAGGGAGGAAAAGGAGAAGGGAAAAAATATCTCAGGCGTTCTATTGGCCTTAATCCCTTCAATCCTAAAATTTTATTTTACTACATCCTGAGTTTGTTTAAGTAATAAAACAGCTCACAGAGTACAGGGAGCAGGAAAAGAATACCTGATAATTGACAACCGACAACTCACCAAGAAAGCATCTCTCACCAATGGAAGAAAAGAAATTATCAAAAGAACAGATAGATCTATATATAAAAGAGTATCTCTTGCCCCAGTTCTCAAGGAATTATGCATCCTATCACTTTGAGATTACTGAAAGAGGACAGCGCAGCACTATTATCTATCTCTCCCTTAAGGATTCTAAACCCCTGGTGATAAAAGGAACCAAGAAAAAACGTAAAATAGAGCATATGCTAAAGGGCACCCATCATTTACAAAACCATTGTATTAAGGTACCGGAGATTATCAATCTTGATCTTAGTAAAAAGACCTATAAAAAATTTGGATGTTACTTCATATGTGAAGAGAAAATAGAAGGTAAAGTCTACGAAGAACTCGACAACCCCGCGGACTTTATCTCCCTGGTAGCTGAAACCTTCGCACGATTGCACCATGTAAAAAGAGCAGACTGGGGAAGGATTGATAGTAGTAAACGCCATAGATTATGGAGTTACCTTACGGGCAATATTAAAGAGAAGCTTAAGAATTTGAGTTCCTATAAAAAACTATTTTCCTCAAAGCAGTGCGATCACTACTGGCAATGGTTTACAACTTACAAGGATACAATCTCCGGACATAAGAAGTTCAGCCTCTCCCACTGTGATCCCCATATGCATAATGTCATGGTAAGCAATGCCAACGAAGTGTACCTCTTAGATGTTGACGCCCTGCGCTATCTTCCCTTGAGTATAGACTTTTATAAACTGCAATACAACTTCTGCCAGGATGATGGGGAAAAGACCGGCAATTGGCAACAGGCGTACTTCTCCCACCTCTCAAAGAAGGAGGCAGAAGAATTCAATAAGAGCAAAGATTTTTTTCACTGCTATGTATTACTGGATTTTGCTCAAAGAGGGGCATATAATCTTACCCATCCGGAAGACACAACGAAATACTATCACACCTGTCCCTTAAGCCTTAAGAAAACGCAGTCTTTAATGGATGAAATCACCAAAGGTTAATGACCATGCCAATTGAGGGTTACACTACTTTTTCCTGCCAGGATGTAAAATGGCTCATTAGGAAAGACATCCCCATTCCTGTAAAAGGGAAAGTGATTTCTGATCTTTCTTCATCTACGTTTTTTGAACAAAATACACCGATTAAGCAAGGCAAACGCAAGTCCATCTGGCTCTTTACTTTATCCGGCGGTGCAACCTACCTTATCAAACGCTACGAGACCAGACATTTTTTAGCCTATATTAAAAACCTCATCGTAGCATCAAAAGCGGCCCGCGAACTGAAGGCAGCAACCACCATTGCCCAAAAAGGCGTTTCTACTATTGTCCCTGTGGCTATGGGAGAAAAGGGCTGGCGGGGTCTGGTCAAAGAAGGCTATGTCATTTTTAAATTATTAGAGGAGTGTCAGGATCTAAATGACTACTTCCTCAAAGCATGTACCGCCGAAAAGTCAGAACAGAGCTTTGCTGAAAGGCGAATGATTATCAAAGAATTGGGCACACTTATCAGGAAGGTTCATGAAGAAGGAATCCTGCAATCAGATTTTGCCTTAAATAATTTTCTTCTCACAAAGGATAAGGCAGGTGGAGTAAAAATCTATCTGAGTGACTTTGAAAAAATCACTATACAGCGTTCCCTGTCGTTTAGTCAAAAAGTAAGATGTCTTGCCAAACTCAATCGCGTGGGAAGGGAAATCAGCGCCACCAACAGATTGAGGTTTTTAAAATCCTATTGTGCCGGTGACGATAACAGGCAACTGGTTTCATCTCTTGCAAAGACCATCCAGAAACGCACTATAAACCTCTTGAAGCGGGACGCTGAAAGGGGAAGGATAACCAGTGTATATACCGATGCTCTTTATGATAAATACGAACAAGCAGACATCGGAGGATACTATCGAAAGGGTTATAAGATTGAAGAAATCATCAACATCATACAAAAATTCGACCTTCTCGCAAAAAGCCTACCTTCATCTGATATGAAACAAAGAGAAGAAATCAATATTGAGCTTAGCTGCGAAGGTATTATACAGCCACTTAAGGTGATACAATACCTTAACCATACACACAATATTTCTGCCCGCACACAGTGGATAAAAATGAGTACCCTTTATATGGCCGGTATTCCCCTTGACATTCCCCATGTATTTATGGAAATGAAGGTGAAGGGTAATCGGGAAGGTTATCTCTTTATTCCCCGGCAGGAAAATGGAATAACTCTGGAAGCATTTTTCAAACCTTCTTTAGACAAAAAAGAGCTTTCATTTATGATCGAGCTACTGCTGAAGCTTATAAAGAAACTTCACAATCTTGGCACATTTTCCGGCAGAATATCGGAAGATGATTTCACGGTCTTAGAAAAAGAGGGAAGCAGACCTTCACTCTACATAAATAATACTGAAAGGTTCGATATAAAAAAAGAGGTTTCACTAGACGAAAAGAAAAGGGAACTGGCTGTGATAAATGCACTCCTAAAAAAACACTATCCCATGATGACCTTTGACCTCACCCAACTCTACTTTAAGTAAACTATCACCCGTGAAACGGGTGGCTTTGTTATACGGCCAAAGGCCGTTAAACAAAGGAAGCACGAAAGTGCTAATGTTTCCTTTTGCGACCCCGTGCAAAGCACGGGATTTTCAAAGCAAACAAGAACCAAAAACTTCTTAGCGCCACAGAATTTCACGGAACACGCTGAAACTTCTCTGAAAACCATTTTAACCCAGATTTTGCAGTAGATGGCTACTGCAAATTCTGGGATTATATTGAAGAAGCAGCAGATTGGTTCGTAATCTCCAATTTTTCACCGGCCACTCTTTCCTTTTCAATAATTTCCAAAAATACCTGCACTACTTTGGGATCAAAGTGTTTCCCGTTCTCTTGCTTAATCATATCAATGACATCTTCTAAACTCAGCCCTGCTCGATAAGGCCGATCTGAGATGAGGGCGTCAAAGACATCGGCAACAGCCATGATACGGGCGCCTAAACTTATGTCTTCTCCTGAAAGACCATCAGGGTATCCTTTCCCATCAAACCTTTCGTGATGCTGCAGAACAAATACTATAATATCCGTATAAGCATTTATCGGTTCAAGGATACGTCCTCCCATGCATGGGTGTTCACGTACTATACGAAATTCATCATCGGTCAATTTCCCTGGCTTATCAAGGATTTTTGCAGGTACACCGATCTTACCAATGTCGTGGAGCAATCCCCCTCGATGCATATCATCTATTTCTTTTTGGGAAAGCCCTAATTTTCGACCGATCTGTAACGATATTTTTGTCACTCGCTCCGCGTGTCCAGCTGTCCAGGGAGATTTTGCATCAACTGCACGTGCAAGAGCCGTTAGAGCCCCCCAGTTAAGCTGGTCCAGTTCTTTTACTAGGCGTGCGTTTGATAAAGCTATCGCCATCTGATCAGCTAGTTGACGAACTTGTAACAAATCATCATCATTGAGTACAGATGGGTATTTAAACCCCAAGGTTATTATACCTGCAAGTTTATCTTTGAGGAAAATTGGTAGAATTAGAAATTCTTTTATCCCATTCTTTGCAAAAGGTATAAGATGGGATGGAAGGTCCCTATGTCCATTGAGCAATAACCACTCTGTGTTGGTCCTCAGTTTTTTCAGTTCTTCAGAGGTAAGGTTGATATTCTCAACTTGGTCCATATCATCAGGTTTGCTATCTCTGATATAGATTTTTCCTATATTCTCAGAGTGAGCATCTAAAAGAGTGACACTGGCAAAACCGCAAGTAAAAAGCTTCTTTACACTGACGAGCATTCTATTAACAATATTAACAGTGTTTAGTGAGGAGAGTATAGCCCGGTCAATCTCAGCCCTGGTTGATAAGGTATTGAACTGTTTTCCCAACGTTGTGGCCATAGTATTGAAAGATTCAGCGAGTTCTTCAAACTCATCATTACTTGTAATTATCACTCGGCTACTAAATTCCTTCATAGCAATACGCTTTGTACCCTCTTTTAATTTATTAAGCGGACCTAAACTTCTTCGAATCTGAATGATACTGAGGAGTAATACAAAACAGAAGGATGCCATTAAAACAAGAGGAAATATTTTTTTAAAATTAGCCATGGGAGCTAGAACATTATTTTTCGATACACTCATAACTACTGTCCACTCTGGGGTAAAGAACTGGTATTTCAGAAAAATAGACCAATAACTGGCAAAGTATTCTTGGTCTTTATCCTTCCACTCAAATTTGCCCATAGGAGATCGTCTGATTTCTGAGGATAACTTATTTTTGAAGGTTGAAAAAACAGGACTAGAGCTAAAGATGACATTATCTGACTCGTCCAAGACGCACATTTTTGTATCACTTGGTAGTGTATTAAATTCCGCTAATCCCCATAAGTACATTGAATTTATTTCAGCATAAATTAGTCCTTGTATCAAATCTCTTGGATCAAATGCTATTATCATGTATATAGACGGATCGTAACCATGCTGGTGCTGTGTCATTATAATGGCTTTACCAGATGCAAGATGTTTTTTTTGTGCGGGGGACAGTTCTTCTCTGAACTGAATATGTCCCATTAAAAAAGCAGATTCTCCCAAATCAGTGACAAGTGTAAGGCTTTTAAACCGCTGTTTTAGGCGTTCATCATTTCTTAGGGTTGAGGGTTCAGATCGCACACTGATGTTTTGTGAGATCAGTTTTAACTCGGCTTCAAGAAATGACAGGCGTTCGATAATAGCCATCCCCATGGACTTACTTTCTTGATGAAGTCGCTTATAGCTTTGATTATTAAGTTGTTTTACTACATGGTTAAAAGAGATAATTGCCAGTGCTGAGATGGGAAAGAGTGCACAGCATATGAATAGTATGACAATTCTGGTTCCTATCTTACTCTTAAAAAATGTTGAAGCGATCTTCATTCTTCTCCTTGA
>JAZFSJ010000140.1:0-5458 GCA_036446115.1 Thermodesulfobacteriota bacterium
CTGTTATTTGTCGTGTCATTTAAAAACTCCCCTATAAGTTTCTAGTAGCATCACTGGTAGGATACACCTTTCTAATTTTTCCGTTTTATCAAGCCAAGAGAGACCTTTTTCTCTTAATAGTTTTCGCATAACAACTCAAAATAACTTTGAGGGTGATCACAGGCAGGACACTTTTCAGGTGCTTCCTTCCCCTCATGGACATAACCGCAATTACGGCATTTCCATTTGACCACGGTATCTTTTTTAAATACCTTACCCTCTTTTACATTCTTAAGCAGCTTTCTGTATCGTATTTCATGCTGTTCCTCTACTTCTGATATTTCTTTGAAGACATCTGCTATTTCGTTAAAACCTTCTCCGCGGGCTACCTCTCCTGCCTCTTTATAAAGCATTGTCCATTCGAGGTTTTCCCCATCAGCAGCGGCTTCCAGATTTCCCGCAGTATCACCTATAACTCCTGCGGGATAACTTGCCGTAATCTCTACCTCTCCCCCTTCTAAAAACTTAAAGAATAGCTTGGCATGTTCTTTTTCATTATCTGCTGTTTCAAGAAAGATAGCAGAGATCTGCTCAAAGCCCGCCTTTCTCGCCACACTGGCAAAATAAGTGTAGCGGTTTCTGGCTTGTGATTCTCCCGCGAAAGAGGCTAAAAGATTTTTTTCTGTTTTACTTCCCTTTAACTCCATAATATCTGATACCTCCTTTCATTATCTAGGTGCTACCGGTATAATTGGCGGTGACGGTGGAAGAACGAAGTAGTCTCCTAAATAGTTATAGATAGACTCTGCGTCTTCTTTTGATATATTTGCCTCTTCCTTTTTTCTCATCTTTTCTACGGTTTCCTTTGCTTTCTCCTTAGTCAGATGAGCTTCCTTTATTCTCTCCATGGAGTGACACTTTTGGCACTTTTTTTCAAAGAGCGTTTTGTGAGGATCATCTTTAGAAGCTTCCTCTTTTGCTTGTGCTATAGTGGTAACCAGCCCCAATAAAAAAAGTAAAGATAATGAGCAAATCATCGTTGCCATCAATTTTTTCATGGTTTTCTCCTTGTCTTTTTAGTTATAAAAGATATTTACTTACAAAAATTAAAACCGCTTTCCGCCACTGCATCACCTCCTCCCTATTTAGTAATGATATATTACTTTTTCACTATCAACTTAACCTCTTTTTGAGTCATATCAACTATGGGTAGGGTTACAGTCCCTTTACCCAAGAGTAGGTCAGCCAATGACTGCGGGTAGGAACGATAACGCAAGATTGCCTTCACAGTTAAGGGACCTTTTACTTTATCAGGTACCAAAAAGGTATATCCGGTTGTGGCAGAACCTTTGGGGGGAATGGTATAGTTGTATTCGAAGCGGGTCATCTCCCAGGGTTTGTAGGTATGTGTGCCTGCTTCATTAACTGATTTTGCGTGAAAGATCTTTGCCTGAGGATCAATATTCCCCTCTTTGTCCAGCTTGCCGGACTGATAAATGGTGGCACCATTTGCATCTGTTACCAAAAACTCTATCCACATCTGCCTCACTTCTGTAAGGCTGGTAGGCAGGTTGTGTCCTGCTCCCACATTGGTTACCTTCACACCAACCGTTACTATGTTGCCTTTTTCAGCAGTTTCCGGAAGATTGACTGTGAGTTCCGCAGCACTTTGAAGCCTTTTCTTTGCCATCTCTGCATGCTGAGGGGAACCTAAAAGACTGGTAACAGTAAAATTAGCTCCCACAAACTCATGGGTATAGACCTGGTCCCTTTCAGGACCGGTAGTGCATGCCTTCCCCGGATTTTTCTGTTTCTTTAACGTTTTGGCTGTTTCAATAGCTTGTTCTACCGGCATCATATGACAATCCTGACACTGAATACCTTTTTGGGCGTATATGGAATACTTCCACTCGTCATAGGTCCTTTCGATGTGGAAGTTGGTTACCGGATGGAAGACATGGTGACAATTGGCACAAAATTCTGATTTAGTATGGAGTTCTGAATAGGCCGTTTCGTGGAAAGGGGAGTTGGAATCTTTATAGGGACCTCTTTTTACCTCACCTGGTTCTAACACAATAGAGGCATTTTGAGGTTCGTGGGTGGGCGTTTCCAAAAATGTCGACTTGACTATTGTGTGGCATAAATCGCACTGAACCCCTTTTTTAGCAATATCGCTTACCTGAAATTCACCATCTTTCATAACGAGTTCTTCGCTCACAATACCAATCCCGGTATGGCAACCACCACAGAGTTTGTCAGTGAGGCCCTCTGTCTCTTTTGAACCCATCTTCCAGAGCGCTTGAAACACCGGGTCCACATATGCATGGGAGTGCATGGAACCCTTCCATTGTTTGTAAATTTCAGTATGACAGCCCCCACAGACATCAGGTGATGTAAATTCACTTGATTTAACAGGCTTTCCCGTGTGGGTATTGATTAATGAAGGGAAAAAAGGTGACTTTATCTTTCCCGATTCACCCTCATCACTACTCCAGGTCAGTCGAGGAACTCCTGCCAAGGTAAACATGAAGAAAAATGAAAGAAATAAGTAATGTCTCTTTGCCATAACATTTTTTCCTTTCCAAGATAAACTATTATTCTGCCAGCGCTTGATCTATTTTCTGCTGATCAAAACCAATGATGATTTGATCATCGACAACAATTACCGGTACCGACCTCTGGTTGGTCAATTTTATCATCTCATCCCTTGCTTCTTTGTCCTCAGCCACATTGAATTCAGTAACATCAAGATTCTTGTTCGAAAGATACTCTTTCGCATGATGGCAGTGAGGTCAGGTAGGAAGTGAGTACATTTTGATGTGTGACATGGATTTACCTCCTTTTGTTAGTGAAATGGCTAAATTAAACTGACCTTTTTATAAATTAAAAACGGTCAAATGTCATCTCATTTATGCGGCATAACGCGGACTCTCCCTATTGTCCTTTAATTCTCGGATCAATATTACCGGGACCACCACACTCAGGAGTATAGCAGGTGGTATCAATAAAGGTGCAATTCTCCTTACAGGATGGACATTGGTTAGGAGGAGTTTCTGTTTCAAATGTATACCCGCATTTTGAACATTTAAACCAGGTCATGGTTTTCACCCCCTTTCTTTTTTAACGGTGCAGTATCTCACTTATTACTAATTGAACGACCTTTATTTTCTTCGGTGACTACAATGATATTTGGATAAGATTACTGTATAGTAATCGTCCCTTTATGTTCTCTGCGAATATCACCTTCTAAAATGCGTCTGGAAGATTTGACCACATAATCAAACTTTCCATTTTTTATGAAACACAGGCTGGCAGTACCCCCTAAAGGGATTTTTGCTGATTCATAAGCCCCATTTTTACCAACGGTAAAGTTCACAGGAGCTCCGCATGCAATGGTAACCTTTTTATCAATGAAAAATATCTCCACAATGGATCTGTCCCGGTTTAACCATACTATCGTAGTGCCAAGATCAGCCGTAACGTTAGCAGGCACTAATCCCTCAGAAGGATGAATAGTAACAACTCTACTTGATACCTTTATCTCTTCTTTTTTCTCCTCAGCAGCAAAGGTAAGTCCAGTCAGGCAAAAGATACCCACTAAAATGGTAATCAAGCAAATTAAATGTTTTCTTTTCATAGCTAACTTCCTTTTTTAAAATATTATTAATGTTGATGGTTTCAACAAAGGAAAATACTTCTTGAAACTCTTTTTCAAGCTCTGGATTTTCAAAACTTTATTCAGCCCATTAATCTCCATTGTGAATTCGCGTTTCTTTGATATCCCTCCTAAGACATTAGCGCTATTTTTACCCTGTGAGAAAAAAACTGCCGTTTATGGTGGTGTAAAAAAACAATAAATGTATTACTGATTCATATCGGATAAAATGGACTCAACTAATTCTACAATTTCGTTACTGGTCGAAGAGCTTTTAGCAAGAAAATGGGTAGCTCCATACTGATGCGCCGCATCCCGATATTCTGGCAAATTGTAGCTTGTAAGAATGATAATAACAATTTTGGGGTACATGTCCTTTATTTTTTCGGTCAGTTTGAGACCGCTTTCACCCGGTAACTTGATATCCATAAAGATGATATCGGGAAGCTGGTCTTCGATCCTTTGCAGGGCCTCTTTACCATCAGCCGCCTCTCCGATTAGCATAGAAGGAAATTTATTACTCAAGATTTCCCGGAGCGATTGCCTGAAAGTAGCATTATCCTCAATTATTAATGTCTTACACATAAAATTTGAAAAATAGTTATCTGCGTTTATCTGCCTGCCCCGTTCAATGTTACAAAGTGAAATACTTTGCTTTGTGTAATGAGTAGATTATTAAATGGGGTAATGCATATTTCACAATGGCGGAGCAATTTAACCGGGGTGAAAATCTGTGTCCTAATTTAAAATGCTGTTTACAAATATAAGTTAAGGTGATAAACAAATAAATAAGACATAGACTCTATATTAAGTGGTATAAAAGTAGTATTTTCAGGAAAGGATAGTAGTAGAAATTCCTTTTGGGGATAAAATTAAATAACCATTTGGAGTTTACAGATTTTATTAACTGTCTGTATACTAACTTTCAAGTGTGCAAGTCCAATTAAATTCAGTTAGTTGCTGATTTTTCTAATTTTTTTACTGCGATAATCTGCGTCCCACAAATTTACTTTATGGAAGATAAAAAGCGAATATTCATAGCCGAAGACCAAACCATAGTCAGAGATGGATTGCGGGCGTTATTATCATCAAACCCCAACTTTGAGGTTGTAGGAGAGGCAGAAGACGGCAGGGAACTTATTAGAAACATTGAAGAATATAATCCTGACCTCATACTGATGGACCTCTCTATGCCAAGAATGAACGGCATGGAGGCCATCAAGGAGGTTAAAAAACTCTTACCAGACACAAAAATTCTAGTTTTGACCATTCATAAAACCGAAGAATACATCCTACCTGTCCTCAAGGCGGGTGCCGACGGCTATGTATTAAAAAATGACACCCAGGCCGAATTAATGACAGCAATAAAGTCTGTTTTGGAAGGAAAATCCTATCTCAGTCCCGGGGTATCACAAAAGGTAATAGAGGGGTATGTAGAAGGAAGCAAAACCGTAAAAACCAAATCATCATGGGACACGCTTACTCAACGTGAGCGTGAAATCCTGAAACTGATTGCTGAGGGGTATAAAAACAGAGAGATTGCTGATGATCTTTGTATCAGTATTAAGACAGTAGTAAAACACCGGGCAAACCTTATGGAAAAGTTAGATTTACACAATGTCTCAGCCTTAACTACCTTTGCCATAGAGAAGGGACTGGTTACCAGAGAGTAATCATTCACCGCAGAGTACGCAGAGGACAAGTGATGCTCCCCGCCCGCGCACAGCGCGGGGCATCCCGGAGTTTAAATTTGATTATTTATGAATTGTGCCGATTCATCCCCGCCCACAAGACAGGGCTTTCTTTTTTATAACGAGGTTAAAG
>JAZFSJ010000141.1:0-2493 GCA_036446115.1 Thermodesulfobacteriota bacterium
CATCTATTTCATTGTTATGCCACCCAGAGAGTATTGCCAATTCCTTTGTTGAAGTGGTGGTAGACCATCTTAGTGGGGGTTACTCGAATCAACCTCATTACGCCGGGGGGCATTTGCACCGGGGCACCCATCAATTCTTCCATATCCTTGATTAATGGCCTGAAGAACTCTAATCCTTTGGTAAACTCCGGGGTATCATCGGTAAAAACCTCGGCAGTCCCCCAGATGTTGACGCCCCTTACAGAGCGTACGGTTTGTGTAGAAGTACCGATACCGATGGCAACATGATTATTTTCTTTAATGTTCTTAAACTTGTCTCCCCCCTCACTCATGATATAGATAGTGAGACCATCACTTATGTAGTCCACTACCGAGATGCGTGGCATTCCATCCTTGCCACAGGTGGCCAGCGAACAGGGGTGTTTTTTACTTAAGTAATCGATGATTTCTTCTTCCAGTTCTTTTTTGGACGGATGTTTTCTTTCCACTCCCAGCATTTTAATCATTGCGTCAAAAACTTTATTCCTTTCCTCTTCTGTCAATTCATGAAGCGCCATCTTAAATCCTCCTTATGAAATTGTGGGTGACGTACTATTACCTATAGTAATGCTTCTTGGCCCCCTTAACAGTTCAATATTTTTCCTGTATCTTGCAGCCTGTGGACCGTCGACAGTGGACTATTGACTCTTTGTTACTTATTTCTTTCCTCCCTCACCAACCGGTAGGTCACCTGATTGAACACATCCGGGCAGCAGCCATGGATGATATTTTCCTCTGCTTCCCAGGGAAGGCTTCCCCCGGACAAGAGAAGATTTATGAAATGATAGAGCTCCCAGTACATAAAGCCACAAACGCCACCGATGTTGAAGGGGTCAACTTCGAGTCTCTGTCCTTCCTTATGATCCCAGAAGCAGAAGTTTGCGATGCCGATAATTTCTAAATACACCCTGTACTTATCCAGGCCCGGAAAGCCCTTCCCGATCATATCCCTGGGCTCTTTTACGGTCTTAAGGTAAGTGGGTGTTTCCTGCTCGATTCGTTTAACATCCACCTGAACTTTCATCTCCGGACAGACGCCCTTGAAAATATCTATATCCTTTTCCCAGGGTTGGCCTCCTCCGTAGTGAAGAGTAGTAAAAGGGGCGTGGAGGGCATGATAGAGAGAACCGCAGAGACCATCATTATTCAAGCTGGTTACCCTGTATTTTTCTCCTTCCTTGTGACCATAAGGGCAGTTTCCCGTAACCTTGGAGATAGTTACTTCCTGATAATAGCGGTTTTCTACTTCCTTAATGTAGGCTACTGCCTCATCTGAGTATTCTTGATCAAAGATTTGTTTTTCATCTTCCATCTCACGCTCCTTTCAATGTATTTTAAGAGCGGTGTTCGTGTATATGCGAGTAATTTTTGAAAGAAAAAGTTTAAAAAACATGCTTGCCAGCTTTGGTAGTTTTCTTCGTGCCCTTCGTGGTTTCATTAATTTTAAAAAATCTTTCTGATTCTCTGATATGCCTTCAGCAAACCTCCGGGTTTTAATTCGATTGCCCCATGCGGGCAAGCCTCCATACAACAAAGACACCGGATACAATTATCTTTGTTTATCTCCATTATCTCGTTTTCCTCACTGATACACTTCATGGGACAGGCTTTAAGACAGAATTTGCACACTTCACAAACTTCCTGTAGTATGACTGGACGATTGGTAAAGGAGGTCTTTAAAAATTTTTTCATTGCCTTGGGGATTTTCATAAAAGGATCTTGGCCAGCGGGGGTTTTGAAATCTGCAACCCTGACATCTTCAAGCGTTTCTCCCAGGATTGCTATCTCCTCCATCGCTTGCCTGCCGTATTCTTCAGTTGCTGCAATGTGCAGGGTAGAGACCCTTTCCGGGGATATACTGACAACTTCAGCTACAACCCGGTCCACCGCTATTCCATCAGTGCCCGCAATCAGAAGTCCCAGATGGCGGGAGGGTCCAAACCCCGGTCCCATTCCCTCCATAGCCATGACCCCATCTATGATATTGAGTGCAGGATTAATAAAGGTATAGAGGTCCAAAAGCATCTTGGCAAAATGGTCTACCCCTTCTTGGTAGGTCTTTAGATGCCACTCTGCCTTGCGCATTCCTGGAACACAGCCAAACATGTTTTTCACGGCAAGGGTAAGTGTGGTGAGACCGTGGGTTTTGAGTTTTGGAATATTGATAACCCTGTCTACTTCGGTTAAGATCTTTCCTATGGTAAAATTCTTAAACATTTTGCCATCCGGGTTGGGCACGGTGACAGGCTCAAACTCAACGATGTCAATTCCCAGATCATCGGCAACCTTTCCAATGCCGCACTTGTGGGCTGCCTTTTTGGCTGACTCAATCTGAGGGCTATCTCCTATGAGTACCGTCGCACCGGCTTCTCTCACCAGGAGTGCAACCGCTTTTACCACCAGAGGATGGGTAGTTACACATTTTTCCGGAGGGCGTCCAGAGAGCAGGTTTGG
>JAZFSJ010000142.1:0-3641 GCA_036446115.1 Thermodesulfobacteriota bacterium
CCGGATTTCACCTTTGTGGAAATTAAATATTACTTCTAGGTAAAAAAAGAAAACACCATCTGATGAAAAGAGACTTAAAAAACACAGGGGAAATACAAGATGTAGACACACCAAATAAAAAGACAGAGCCAGTTTTGACCCCGGCTGACATTTTGTTGAGTTATTATAAAATAATTAAGAATTTTTCATCAGGTGGTGTTGTACATCTTGTGTATATATTGACATACAAGTGACTCCACTATATACTTTCCCTATCAAAAGGGAACTTCTTATCAAAGAATACCAAAAACCTCAATCATAAGGAGCAAAAACCATGACCAAAGGCATGAACAGTAAGAAGGGAGTAAAGAAGGAACCGGCAAAAACCCTGAAGGAAAAAAGGGCCGCGAAGAAGGTCAAGAAGGATGAAAAGGAGCACCAAGGGTTCCCGAAGCAATGACATGACTTGCAAGAGGGGTTGTTAGTGAGATTGATCGCGCCTATTTTTCACATTTCTTGATACAAGCAAAAGCCGCCTTCAGACGAATTTCAGTGTGACATACAAACAGTATTGTTGATAATTTCGGCTTTCTGTAAGGTGTTTAAATTTTCCTACAAATAATGCAGGGGAGTATATCATGAACTATGACACTGCCTTGAGAATGTATACCTCAAAACGCATCGAAGAGATTGAAGTTGCGGATATCCTGGTGGGTATTCCCTGCTACAACAATGAGCGTACCATTACCCACGTGATCCAGATGGTCACCCATGGTCTGGCCAAGCACTATAGGGACAAAAGATGTGTTATTCACATTGCTGATGGAGGATCTACAGATGATACCCGAGAGGTAGCCAAGGAGTTTGAGATCAAACCCTGGCAAGAGAAGATTATCTCTATCTATAGAGGCCCCGGAGGAAAAGGGACGGCCCTTCGCTCCATTTTTGAAGCAGCAGGGCGTCTCAAGGTTCAGGCCTGTGCGGTGGTGGATTCAGATCTTCGAAGCATCACCTCAGATTGGGTCCACTACCTGGTGGATCCCGTGTTCACCAAGGGCTATCAGTTCGTATCTCCGGTGTATCTTCGTCATAAGTATGATGGCACTATCACTAATAACATTGTGTATAATCTCACCCGTGCTCTCTACGGAAAGCGTATTCGTCAACCCATCGGCGGTGATTTTGCATTTTCAAGGGACGTTGCCAAGTTTTATACTGAACAGGACGTGTGGGACACGGATGTCGCTCGCTATGGAATTGACATCTGGATGACTACCAATGCGGTGACTCAAAGTTTTCGTATTTGTCAGTCTAACTTGGGGGTGAAGATCCACGATGCCAAAGATCCTGGTCAGCACTTAGGTCCTATGTTCCGACAGGTTATCTGGACGCTCTTTTCTTTAATGGAGCGTTATGAGAGCTACTGGAAGAAGGTGCGAGGGAGCGAACCAATGGAGACCTTTGGATTTGAGGGTGCTGTTGAGCCTGAGCCGGTTAAAGTAGATCCTGATGGAATGATTCAACTGTTCAAAACTGGTTTTCAGCAATTCTCTTCCCTTTGGAAGGACATTTTTAGTAAAGCCTGTTTCAAAGAGATTCAAAACGCTGCAAAAATGGATTCAAAAAAGTTCTTCTTTTCTACCGATTCATGGGTCCGGATACTGTATGAGCTGGCTGCTACCTTTCATGCGTGGGATGTAAACCGCTTAAAACTAATCGAACTCGTTACTCCTCTCTACTATGCGCGAGTAGCTTCTTTTGTTAAGCAGAGCTGGGAGATGTCTTCACAGGAGGCAGAGGGATTAGTGGAGGAGCAGGCAGTGAAATTTGAAAAACATAAAGAGTATCTCATAAAGATGTGGGATAAGAGATGCGAAGAAAAAGGGTGAGACTAAATCCAACTGGAATTTTAGATGAGTGATTTAAAACGATAACAATAAAATCTTTTTGAAAGGAGGATGATCATTATGATGGGAGAAAGAGAAGAACGTCGTGGTTCAGGATCTTTACTCATGCTTTTGGCAGGGGGGTTAGTGGGTGCTGGTATAGCATTACTCTACGCACCCTTGAGTGGTGAGGAAACTCGTCGCTATTTAAAAATGCAAAAAGAAAGAGCAAGAAGTAGAGCCCAAAACCTCACTGAAAATGTTAAAGAAAGTGTTAGCGAGGTAGTTGATGAGGTAAAGGGAACTATTGACAAGCTCATTGAAGAAGGAGTGGAATTGACCAAGGAAAAGAAGGCAGAACTTCTTGCGGCTATCGAAGCAGGGAAGAAGGCGATGGATAAGGAGAGAAAAAAGTTAGAAAAAATTCAAATTGAAGGAAATGAGGAGTAGATACATAATTCAGCATTTTTTCGACATGCTTGAATGAAGGAGGTAGGTACGACTGCCTCATCCTCAACTCTGTTACTAGTACTTACTTGCAATAATTAACGATATATGGTATGATCTTGGGCAAAAACCTACCAAGGAGGTAACCATGCCCAAGAAAACAAGGATACCAAAGTGTAGTGAAGAAGACAGAAAAACCTTAGAAACATGGTCTCGCAGTCGAACCTTGGAAACAAGACTGGTTGAACGAGCAAAAATCATTATCAAATGTTTAAAAGGAGAACGGGTTAACAAAATTGCAAAAGATTTAGCTATACGTCCCAATACCGTAATTGATTGGCGACGGCGTTTTGAAAACGAAGGAATAGCAGGACTGCGTGATCGTCCGCGTTCCGGGAAGCCCCCCGTGTATGGTATAAAATTTCGCAATAAGCTTTTGGCCACATTAGAACTTCCGCCGCCATCTGGTCAAGCACACTGGGATGGTCCGGCTGTTGCCAAACATCTGAAGTCTTCAAAGGATGTGGTTTGGCGCGTTTTGCGCAAAGAAGGCATATGCTTGAGCCGCCAACGAAGTTGGTGCGTTAGTACCGACCCTGAATTCAGTATTAAAGCTGCTGATATTGTGGGGCTTTATTTGAACCCACCGGAAAATGCTCTGGTGCTGTCGATTGATGAAAAACCCAGTATTCAGGCACTGGAACGTTCTACTGGTTATGTTGAAACCGACAATGGAAAAATTGTTCGCGGTTTCAAGAGCACCTATAAACGCCATGGCACACTGAATCTTTTTGCAGCATTAGAAGTAGCAACAGGGGCCATTCATACTCAAATAACCAAAAAGAAACGCAGGATAGAATTTCTTGAGTTTATGGATAAAATAATGGCTGAACTACCTGAAGATAAAGAAATCCATGTAATTGTGGACAATTACTGTATCCACAAAAGAAACGAGGCCTGGCTTGCTGCTCATCCAAATGCATTTTTTCATTTTACACCAACATCTGCAAGTTGGTTGAATCAAGTCGAAATTTGGTTCTCAATATTTTCGCGCAAAGCCCTCAAAGGAGCATCTTTTCAAAGCACAGATCAGCTAAGAAAAGCTATCGAGGACTTCGTGGCCGCATATGGTCCAAATGCTAAACCTTTCGTATGGCGGAAGCGTGAGGTTAAAGGTTCTCAACTAAGAAATACTATCGCTAACTTACGCAATTAAGTACTAGTATCGTTTCAATTTCTAAAAAACAATCTCCGGTCAACAGACCATTATAAGCTGCTAACCCCATAGAAATCTAACGCATGTTTCGAGAAGACAAAAAGAAAACAGAA
>JAZFSJ010000143.1:0-2301 GCA_036446115.1 Thermodesulfobacteriota bacterium
GCCGGAACGGGAGGTGGTGTCGCTTTCGGTATTTTGAGGAGGAACTTCAATCTTACTGCCACCCTCACCGCAATGGAAAAAGATGAGAAGCTTAAAATCATATCAAGCCCCAGGGTGTTAAGTGTTGATAAAAACGAGGCAATGATCAAACAGGGAGTTGCGCTTCCTTACCTGAAACTGAGTGAAGAAGGTGTTACTTCAACAGAGTTTAAAGACGCAGTATTAGAGTTGATCGTAACACCTACTATTTTATCAGAGAAAATAATAAAGATAGATATAGGTGTGAAAAAGGATCAGAAATCAGCTCAAACGGGTGCTGGAGGAGAGCCTGGCATAGATGTGAGAGAGGCAAAAACTGTGTTAATGGTAGAAAGTGGAAGGACCGTAGTTATTGGAGGGATCTATGAAGAAACCACTAATATTATTAGAAATGGTGTCCCATTTTTCTCCGGCATACCAGGGCTTGGAAGATTATTCAGGAATGATTACAATAAGAAAGAACTCACAGAGCTTTTGATCTTTATCACTACAACTATTGTTCCTAAGGAAATAATTCAATAAGGTGATTGAAAATATAAAAAATCCTTAATAATTAATGGGAGGTAAGGATGATGAGTAAAAATTTATTAAGGCTTCTACTTGTTGTAATTTTTATGGTCGGTTGCGGAGGTATTAAAGAAAATATTGCTCCTAGCGAAACCCCTAACGTGCAAAATGTAGCTGCGGAAAATCAGGTAGAGATTAAGGGCGTGAGAAAGGTGGCGATATTCCCCTTCGCAGATTACTCGCACCAGCAGGATTTTATCAAAGAAGACATCTGGGGTGGGAATATCAGGATTCTTGAAGAGGTAACTGATCATTTTGTTGCTCACGGGATCTCTGTTATTGTTCAAGAGGACGTTAATACATTACTTGTAAATAATGATATTATCCATCCCATAGCCAATCAATATCTTATATATGGCTCAGAAGGTGATGATAAAGCTGAACTTAGAACTAAGGTTTTAGGGACACCAGAGTATGATCTGGTAAATGTTCAACATTCTGAAGATATGAAGGATGAGATCAGACGTATCATAACTAGTGAAATGGCTTTGGAAGAAGCTGAGAGACCACCTATCCAGACACCTATTTTGCAAGGTGCTACAGTTGGGTTAAGTAGGGGAAAGATTATGGAATTAGGTGAACTATTGGGTGTAGATCTTATTATACGGGGAAGAATTATTGAGTATGGATTCAAAAGAGTTAATACCTATAATCCTTTAAAGAGGGGATTTTTGCCTGTGTTGATTGAACCTATGAGAGATATGCTGGTTGGTGCCGCGGATCAGAAGACGTATGAATCAGGTTTGGGAAGTGTAGATTATAAAGAGTGGGAATCACGTAATGATTTCATATTAGATCGAAAAAGAGAAGAGGAAGATGTTTCACGAATAGGAGAGGTATTTGGATTCTTTTTCGGGCAGAAAACACAAGATGATGTTGAGGGAGCGTGGGATGCTACGATGGAAAATAGTATTGGAACCTTGGGTGAACTCTACCCCCGTAAAAAGAGTATGAGCAGCATCGTTCAGATCCGTATGTTTGCTCAAGATGCCAGGACCGGTGACATTCTCTGGTCGAACAGGGCCGAAACAGAATATGTGCCACCAACAGGAGTCTCTTTTAATAGCAAGCATCCTAAGACTATGTTCGATACAAACATAAAGAGATGTGTTAAACTCCTTATGGATGATCTGTTTGGTTGTGTATCCCTCGCGGCCAAAAAAGACATTGAACTGACAGGAAGAGTAGACGACGAAATACAAGCTCCAATCTCAGATCAAGAAGGTACAATCGGAGAACTTGAAGAAAGATTCGCAGAAAACAAAGTCCTGCTAAAAGAACTGCAGGATAAGATTGGAGCTCTAGAAGATAGCAAGAAAATATTATTGCAGCAGATTAAGGATAAAACATTTATAACCCTACCAAATGCTATTTTGTTCCCCTCAGGATACGCTACCATCACATCACCGGGCTCAAAAACCCTCAAGTCCATTAGCGAAGTCTTGGAAAATTATCCTAATCGCAATATCTGCATAGAGGGTCACACAGACACTGTTCCCATAGGTCCTAAGATAAAAGATAAATATGCTACTAATTGGGAACTTTCCGCAGCACGAGCGATTACGGTTAAAAATTATATGGTAAGAAATTATAAATTTGATCAAAGGAATATGGTGGTTAAAGGATACGGATCTTATAAGCCTGTTGCTTCAAATGCTACTTCTAAAGGAAAAGCAGAAAACCGGCGTGTGGTCA
>JAZFSJ010000144.1:0-2843 GCA_036446115.1 Thermodesulfobacteriota bacterium
GTTTCCGGGTTGCTGTTCACCATGATGGTTTCATATCCCAGTTCCTTCAAGGCGAAAGAGGCATGGACACAGCAGTAGTCGAACTCAATACCCTGACCGATGCGATTGGGACCCCCTCCTAAAATTATGATCTTCTTTTGGTCTGTTCTTCGGCTCTCGTCCTCCTCTTCATAGGTGGAATAGTAGTAGGGGGTGTAAGCCTCAAATTCCGCCGCGCAGGTATCTACAAGTTTAAATACCGCCCCAATGCCCTGATCCTTGCGTAATTTTCTGATGGCATCTTCATCAACGCTCAGGAGATGGGCGAGTTGAATATCTGAAAAACCGAACTGTTTTGCCTTGAGTAACAGGTCTCGGGGGAGAGATGCCTTGGACTTATAGGATGAAAAGAGAGGCCCCTTGTCTCTCAAGTCTTGAAATCCCTGAGATTGAAGGTATGAGTTAATCCCTTTCTCCATCTCAATAATTTCCTCGATATTATGTAAAAACCAGGGATCAATGCCGGTTAACTCAGCCACTTCTTCCCTTTCCATCCCTATCTGAAAGGCGTATTTGAGATAAAATAATCTTTCAGCCCGAGGGATCTGTAATTTTTCCCTGATTTTTGATTTCAGACTTTCCCCATTGTCTGCCTGCTCTTCTCTTAAGGAAGTGAGTGTGTCTAAAACACCATCCTTTCCATCTGCACCCAGGCCGTATCTTCCTATTTCAAGAGACCTTAGGCCTTTTTGTAAGGCCTCTTTGAAGGTGCGGCCGATAGCCATAGTTTCCCCCACTGATTTCATGGAGATAGTTAAGGTGGGATCTGTCTCGGGGAACTTTTCAAAGGTAAAGCGTGGTATCTTGACCACACAATAGTCAATCGTAGGTTCAAATGAAGCTGGTGTTTCCCGGGTAATATCATTTCTTATCTCGTCCAGGGTGTAACCAACTGCCAGTTTGGTAGCCATTTTGGCAATGGGGAAGCCGGTGGCTTTGGATGCAAGGGCAGAACTTCTTGACACCCTGGGATTCATTTCGATAACCACCATGCGTCCATCTTCTGGGTTTACCGCAAATTGAATGTTAGATCCCCCTGTTTCAACTCCGATCTCCCGGATGATATCTATGGATGCATCCCGCATTATCTGGTACTCTTTATCAGTGAGGGTTTGAGCAGGGGCTACCGTAATACTATCTCCCGTGTGAATGCCCATGGGATCAAAATTTTCTATGGAACAGATGATCACCACATTATCTTTTATGTCCCTCATAACCTCCAGTTCATATTCCTTCCATCCTATAACCGACTCTTCAATCAGTATCTCACTGATCATACTGCTTTCAAGCCCTAGTGAGGAAATCTCTTCAAACTCTTCAACGTTAAAGGCAATGCCACCCCCTGTTCCTCCCAGGGTAAAGCTGGAGCGAATGATTAAGGGGTATCCAATTTCTTTTGTTATCTTTCGGGCCTGCTCCATGTTATATGCCAGCCCGCTTCGGGGTAAATCTTGCCCGATGCGCTGCATCGCTTCTTTAAACAACTGTCTGTCTTCTGCCTTTTTGATGGCCTGGTGGTCGGCTCCGATCATCTTAACGCCGTAGGTATCTAAGATACCCCTTTCTGCCACTATTGAGGCTACGTTGAGGGCCGTTTGTCCCCCCAGGGTGGGGAGCAGGGCGTCCGGCCGCTCTTTTATAATCACCTTTTCTACCATCTCCGGAGTGATGGGCTCGATGTAGGTACGGTCTGCCGTATGGGGATCAGTCATAATGGTGGCAGGATTGCTGTTGATCAATATCACCTCAAAACCATCTTCCTTGAGGGCCTTACAGGCCTGTGTGCCTGAGTAGTCGAATTCGCAGGCCTGACTGATAATAATTGGTCCGGAACCGATGATGAAAATCTTTTGGATGTCTGTACGTTTAGGCACCCTTCCACCTTTCCATTAAATGGATGAATTCTTCAAAGAGGTAGACGGCATCATGAGGTCCTGGTGAGGCCTCCGGGTGATACTGCACGGAAAAGATTGGATGTTTTTTATGCCGCATGCCTTCTAGGGTGTGATCATTGAGATTAATGTGGGTCAATTCGATTTCATCTTTATTAAGAGTTTCAAGCTCTACACAAAACCCGTGGTTCTGGGAGGTGATACTTACCTTTCCTGTGGCCAGGTCTTTGACTGGCTGATTGCCACCCCGGTGACCGAATTTCAACTTATAGGTTTTTCCTCCCAAGGCGAGCCCTAAAATCTGATGGCCCAGACAGATACCAAAAATGGGCAACTTCCCTATCAGGGTTTGGACAGTCTCTATTACATTGGTAACTGCCGCCGGATCACCCGGACCATTGGACAATAAAATTCCGTCAGCATTTAGGTTTAAAATCTCTTCTGCCCGGCAGTGGGCAGGGACTACAGTTACCTCACAACCCGCTGCATCAAGCATCCGCACTATGTTGGTTTTCATACCACAGTCTATGGCAACCACCTTAAAAGAACCCTTTGCTTTTGCATCATTTTTTTGTTTCTCAGTCTTTTCTTTTTTACCCCACTGATAGGGCTTTTGACAGGTAACTTCCTTTACCAGATCGCGTCCTATGAGACCGGGGGAATCCTTCGCCTTTTTTATTAAAACTGCCTCATCCAGACATTCGGTTGAAAGCACAGCCTTCATTGCACCCGCAGTTCTTATGTGCTTGGTTAAGGCCCTGGTGTCGATACCCTCAATCCCTAATATATTATGTTCTTTTAAATATTCTGGTAATCCCTTGCGAGAACGCCAATTGCTTACGATGCCGCTTGCCTCTTTAATTACAAAACCTTCGACCTTGGGACCCGAAGATTCCAGGTCTTCCTCATTAA
>JAZFSJ010000145.1:0-2170 GCA_036446115.1 Thermodesulfobacteriota bacterium
TTATGAAAAGGAAGTTATTTTTTATGACAGGGATACTGATTATCTTTTTAGTAGGAGTTTTCTCTCCTGCCCTAAACTGGGGGCAGAAAGAGGGTGAGGCCCCCAGTGCCCTGGAGGCAGAAACCGCCGGAGAAACCCTAATGCAGGAAGAAGAAGTACCAGTTGAAGGCCAGGAGATAAAAGGAAAAAAGATGAGTGTATTCCAGCTCATTGCGAAAGGTGGAATTGTAGGTTATTTGATTATTCTGCTCTCTGTTATCGCTCTGGGATTGGTAATCGATTATGCTGTCACTATCAGAAAAGTAAAGCTTGCCCCCCCGAGGGATGTTGCTCTTTTAAGAAACCTTATAAGGGACCATAAATTTGAAGAACTTAAGAAACTGGATCAGGAGAGAACCTCATTTCTTTCCCAGGTGGTGATTGCCGGGTTAAACGAAGCCGAGCTTGGTTATCAGACAATGATCAAAGCTATGGAAGATGCCAGCGAGGCACTCAGCGCCCGGATAGCTCGTAAAATTGAACATTTAAATGTTATCGGTAATATCTCTCCCATGATGGGACTTCTGGGAACCGTAATCGGTATGCTCCGCTGCTTCAACGAGATATCACAGGTAACCGGTGCTATCGAACCCAAGCAGCTGGCAGGTGGCATCTTTGAAGCCCTGGTCACCACCTGTATGGGTTTAATTGTAGCAATTCCTGCTCTTTACTTTTTTGCCATTTTTAAAAATCGCGTCGATGAATTTACCGGAGAGGCATCGCTTATCGCGGAAGGACTATTAACCTCTTTTAAACCCACTAATCAAAGGAAATAATCATGCGCACCTATAGAAAAAGAGAATGGTCTTCACTCACGGTGAATATGGTTCCCCTTATCAACGTGATTTTCCTTATCACTATCTTCATCGTAATGATGATCAATTTCTCAGAGGTCATCCTTAAGAAAGTAAATTTGCCGAAAGCGGATGAAGCCAGAGAGGTTAAGGAACAGATTATACGAAAGATACTCATAACCGTAAAATCGGAGGATCTCATCTTTTTAGGAAACAAGAGAGTATCCCTTGATAATCTGGAACACATGCTCTGGCAGATAGTCCACGACCCCCAAGGAAGCACAGTCCAGTTGAGGGGAGAAGAGAATCTTACCTATGATGTTGTGCAAAAGGTGATGCAGATAGTTGCCACCCTGGGCATCACCCGTATAGAATTTTCAACCCGTAAAGAGGTAGTTACTCCACTTGAAAAGGATGTAGAAAATGAGGATTCCAATTAAAGCTACAAGTAGCAAACTCCGTTTCACAATTAGTATGACACCTTTGATTGATGTCATTTTCCTTCTTCTGATCTTCTTTATCCTGGCTATCAGGCTTGAGAAACCTGAAGGAGTTCTAGATAACATACTTCCTGAAAGCGACACTCATGGTATGGCAGAAAAGCAAGAGGATTTGGAAGTAGTAAAGCTACGGATAAAGCTTATTAAAGAAGGAACGCAGCTCAAGATTTACCTGCAGGAGCGGGTAGTCTATACCTATAGAGACCTCTTATCCTTTCTGAATATGCTACCAGATGAAATCATGCTGGTAATTGAACCTGAATCTAAGGTGCCTTATAAACATGTGATTGGGGTCTACAATACCTGTTTAAAGGCAAAAAAGACGAACATTGTTTTTGCCATTTCCCCGGGATAATAAAAACTAAACCAGGACGCAGATTACCGCAGATATACACAGATTTAAAAAATTCAAACTGTTTTTTTCACTAGTTATAATCCTGTTAATCTGTGCTCTCCTGTATCCAAAAAGGAATTTTTAATATCATGAAATTATTTATCCGCTCAATTAAGAATCTGGTAGCACTGCTCCTCACTTTTCTGATCTCTTATTATCCCTGCCAGGGGGTTGAAGCCTCCTCTCTATCGGGTACCGTCAGCGGGCTGAAGGCAGATCAAATCAGCTCATTAAAGGAGATGGAGGCTACCCTTACTATCCTACAATCCTGTTATCTTAAGGCAACGCAGAATAACCAGCTTACCTTCAGCCTTCAAAAACTTATCCTCTCAAAGGCCGGTGCCTGCATCAGCAAAATCGTTGAACTGGAGCAGAAGTCCAGTTACAAAGCAAAAAGAGATGAAGCCAGGTCTCTCCTTTTAAAAGACCGGGATGTGATCAAA
>JAZFSJ010000146.1:0-3331 GCA_036446115.1 Thermodesulfobacteriota bacterium
CACTTATAGTGTTATCACTTTTTGAGTTTTATCGCCAGCCCCACTGTTGCTTTCATTCTCTTTGGTTTCTGCTCCGGCGTGCCAAAGCCCTTAATCCAGGTGATCTTCCAGCTTTTATCTTCTGTTAAGAAGGCCAGGTCCTTACAGAGTTGATCCACGCAAACACCCATCCCCTCCAGGGCGGGAATCTTCAGGTGGGGGGATTTGCATTTACCCTCACCCTCGCAGATCTCAGGATAGCAGGCGAAGCAGGGACCACCGCCAAACTTCTGGATCACGGTACCCTTTCCCAAAAGTGAGTTGATTTCATCTGTCAGCCTGTTTATTGTTTGAAATAACTCACCGGGGCTTCCGGTGCCGAACATGTAGCCCGGTTTGGTTTGTAAAACAAGAAATATATCCGCTTTGTCCAACTTTGCCTGCACCGTTTCCGCTTTGGGATTAAAAGGCGGGCAACAGGAGAACGCGTTGACCCCGGCACACCTGCTGAAACTGCCTTCTCCCGACCCATAGTAAGTCCAAAAGGGGAGGTAACACATGTCCTGAATCCGACTGTCCACCACAATGATTTCAGGTGGAAGAACTGCCAGGCGGGTAACTTTTTTAGACCAGGAGATACCATACTTGTGAATGTGTGTAAGGGAGATGATCTCTTTCAGTTTTGGAAAACCTTCCAGAAGTCTAAGCCGCTCTTGATAAAGGTTCTTTTTATCTTCCTGGCTGTATTTTTTGCCAGATGGGTTATCCCTGACTATGGACTGAGCAATGTTTTCTATTGAGTAATTGGAAAGATATTTTCTTTTTGCCATTTTTCTTACCTTCCGGGCAAGCCCCTTTAGAAATTTCAGGTGGGATTTAAAACTTCACCGAACAGTTGTTAAGCAATTTAGCCAGGGGATAAGAGTTTTTGTTTCTTAAGTTCAGGGATGATTTCGGAGAGGGAAAGGGCATCTAACTTCTCCTCCTTTTGTAGCCCCGTGTGCACATCCCAGCCCCTGAGAGCATAGTACTCATCCATCATCTTTTCAAATTTGTCTCGTTCTACCACAGCTCCCTTTCGCGATATCAGTTCACCCTCGGAGCCTGGAAGCATAAAATCCGGGTTGAAGATGCCGAAGAACCCTTCTTCTATTTCCAGTTTCTCAGTGAAATTGAACTCATCCAGGGTATCATCTTTCCTGCCTATACGACCGTCTCTTCCCTGTATGGCACGCTGCAGGTTGAAAACACGTTCGCCGGTAAGATAGTAGCCTTCTTCATCAATGTCCATTCCGGTGACGGCAGATAGAAGGCGGCTTTCCAGGGCAGGGTCGCCTATATGGTCGTCTGCCCCATCGGCGGTAATAAGGGGGTAGAAGAAATCACACACTGCCAGATTTTCTTTCGCGTATTCACGGTTCTGGATGATATATGCAACTTCTGCTTTCCCCTCATAAGTGGAAAAGTCAATGGCCTTTTCGCTCTTCCAGAATCTTTTGGCTATCTTTTGCATTACCTCGGTGCTAAAAGGAGACATGGCTCCATCGGTGGCAAACCACATTGCCCAACGCATAAAGGGGAAACAGATCTCGTGGAACTGGTTCATAGCACTGGTTGATTCGGTAGCATAGAAAACGGCATTGGTAATAAAAAACCTCGGATTATTTGTATTGGAGTTGAAGCCGCTCCTGGTAACAATTCCATCTAACAGTTTTTCGGATCCCTTCCCAGCGCTTTGAGCAGCCCGAATGGTGCCTTCGGCCAGCACATCACCGAAACCCTGACGCGAAACCATTTTTTGTATAAGTGTATCTATAAAATCCCAGCTGCCTATCTTAGACAGAGGAATCCCCGTTTCCTCATCTGTAAAGATGTCATGCTCAATACATTTTCCCAGCCAGTTGAGCATGTTCCCCATTTCCTGTGTACATATACCGTACCGGTTACAGAGAGAAGTCACCAGGAAAGGGATTTCTGATGCCTCCCCTCCATGGGACGCTTTATCCCAGGTATAGTAGACATAAGAAGACTGACAGTTTTTACGCACTTCTTTTATTCCTGAAGTGTGTGTGTAAATCCCCCGGGGGCAACCTCCCGGACAGCCACGGCAGGGGGATCTTCTCACCAACTCAATTCCCTCCAAAAGCGGATCCATCAAAACCTTTCCCTCGATGAGAGAATGAATCTGCTGGTTTATTTTATTGAGCTCATCCGGCCTGGCAACCCTTGCGGTGCCGGTTCCCATTACGGCAATGGCTTTGAGGTTTTTAGCACCCATCACCGCCCCAAAACCACTCCCGCCACAGGCCCCGTTTTCACTCATGGCGATTGCAAACCGTACCTTCCTTTCACCTGCGGGCCCAATACAGAGCGTCTTAACTTTATCTCCATGTTCTGCATGGATTCTTTTTAAGGTCTCAAAGGTTTCAAGTCCCCAGAGACCGGTAGCATCCTTTATTTCTACCTTTTCATCGTTAATGGTAAGGTATGACGGCGTGGGGGCTTTACCGGTTATGATGATACCATCAAGTCCTGCAGATTTAAGCTCCGCACCCAGGGTGCCTCCCAGGCTCGCGAGCCCATATTGATCGGGATAGAGCAGGGGAGATTTTCCGCTGATAAACCAACGGGAACCTGCAATTGCCGGAGTTCCTGCCAGGGGGCCAGTCATCATGACAAGGGGGCTTTCGGGACTTAAAGGGTCGATGGTGGAAGTTACTTCATCCCAGTAAATTTTAGCGGTAAATCCCCTCCCACCTACGAACTTTTCTGCAAGTTTTTGGGTTGGGAAAAGTTCTTTTTCACCGGAGGTTAAATCTATTCTTAGGATTGTTCCTGTCCACCCATAGAGCTTTTCCATTTAGGAGATTTCCATTACTCAAAAGATGTTTGTTTTTGCTGCCTCCCTCTTTTACAAGAGGAGCGTACTCCCCAGTATGTATTTCAAATAATCTGCCTTGAACTGCACTAGTGAAAAAGACGATACTATAAAAGTCGCTCATTAAAAATAGACTGTCAAGCGAAAATACTTACTAATGGTAGGAAATGAGATTTTAAGAAGGTGAACATCCATTGTTTGAGGTCTATCGCACCTGCTTTTTCACCGATTTCTTAATATTTTCTTATTGACTTTACTGTTACCCGCTATTATATTTAGCAGCGGACCGTGGGAGACAGTATGGAGTAAGATAGAGGAGAAGATCTATCTCTTCGAGTCTTCTTTTTCATGAAATGCGGTTGATTGGGTATACCCCATAGGACAGAAAAAAAGTCTAAACGCTAAAGAGGTGCAGCGATGAAAAGATCTTTGTTAAGAGTGATTGTGTTCTTTGGGCTGATGACAATGCTCATG
>JAZFSJ010000147.1:0-2908 GCA_036446115.1 Thermodesulfobacteriota bacterium
CTTGAACTAAAGAAAGGGTTGGAAATTATTGAGAAGGCATCCCTAGATGGTGCTGAGACGGTGAGGAGAATTCAGGAGTTCTCCAGGAGGAGAACCGATGATAAAGACTTTACTCAGGTTGATCTTAATGAGTTGATAGATAATGCTCTAGAATTTACCAGAGTGAGGTGGAAGAATGACGCTGAATCGAAAGGGATAAAGATCAGGATCAGAAAAGAGCTTTCCCCGCTTAATTTCACACTAGGAAGTTCTTCAGAGTTAAGGGAAGTGTTTACCAATCTCATCAACAACGCCATTGACGCCATACCACAAGGTGGAGAGATTAGAATAAACTCTCTTATGGACGACAATAATGTCGTTGTTAAGATTGAGGATACGGGCAGTGGTATTCCTAAAGATATAAAAGATAGAATTTTTGATCCTTTTTTTACTAGCAAAGATGTTCAATCTACCGGATTGGGATTAAGTGTTTCCTATGGAATTATTAATCGACACAGAGGAACTATTGCAGTAGACAGTGTTGAAGGTGAAGGGACTACCTTTACTATTAAGTTCCCTATTACTAAAAAAAGAGGTGAATGGAAGGCTAAGGAAGAAAAAGTCGTACCCATAAAGAGAAAACAGCAAAAAGCCAGTATTTTGGTGATTGAGGATGAGGAAGATGTGCGCGAGCTTTTAAGAGATATTCTAACAGATGCTGGTCATAATGTTGAAGTTGCTGCTGATGGTAATGAAGGAATTAAGATATTTAAGAAGAAAAAGTTTGAACTAGTCTTTACTGATCTTGGGATGCCAGCGATGTCAGGTTGGGAAGTAGCAGATAAAGTTAAAAGCATTAATGAGAAGGTTCCCGTAGCCCTAATCACCGGGTGGAATGTGGCGTTAGATAGTTCAGAGATGAATAAAAGCGGAATAAATCTTGTTATTCACAAACCTTTCAAAATGGAACAAGTTCTCAATTTAGTCCAAGAGGGAATGATACTAAGAAAGCAGTTTAAAGCGGTTTGAGAAAAACTAAAAAAGACTTCCCAACACACTCCACTTGAATGCCACATACAATATAGTCTGTCTCCCCTCTGTCCACTGAAAATCAATACTAAACCCCTCATCAGATGAAATGGCCTAATGAGGGGTTCTTCTATTGTATCCAGAAACTTTTTGCTTTCCTAAAGAGCTATTGTGAAATAGGAAGTTGTCAATTTTTTAGTTGAAATTTTTAGTGGCTCCCATTCTCTTTTCTCGTTATCCAGACGGTTGGTTTAAATTTTTTACACCGTATTCAAAAATTCGGCTTTCATATTTACCCTACAATCGACGATCTCTGCTCAGGTATACATTACCATAAGGGTTAGAGAAGCTGTTTTTGAATCGAATCCGTTAAGCAGCAGTTTGTAGTTTACCCTCTTCTGCCTGTTCCACCTCAATCCTTCTAACAACTTCCTTTATCCCTCTATATCCCTTAACCCGCTTGAATCCTTTCTCGCAGTGTAAACACACCGCTGCAAGCCAACGCTGAGACATTCTGCTTCCACGGTAACGTTTGATATTGCCTTCACAATCCCTCACCGTGGAAAACATGCTTTCGATTGGGTTTGTCGAATGAAGTGTCTTCCGCAGTAAAGCAGGAACCCTCAGCCGATGAAGAGTGAGAATTTCTTCTATTGCTTCTAATAAAGAATCAGCTGCCGACTCATTGATCCCACGAAGCCATCTCTCAAACTCTAAAAGCATCTGCCTAGCATCTTTATAGCTCGTCTGCTCTAATGCTGTCCTGAATCGCCGGTGAGCCTCTTTGCGATAGCGTTTTGCCAGATGCCTCTGGATGTTTCTGTCCTTGTGAATCGTACAGCGTTGATGAATAAGCTTTTTGCCAAATCGATCCTTTAGAACTTTGATGATGCCCTTGCCTCCATCAGTAACCCAGAGAATCTTCTTTGAGATCTTTAATCCACGCCTCTCCATGTCAGTTAACAATTCCCGGCATATCTCATTATTCTCGGTAGCCCCTTCCCAAAACCCTAACACTTGCTTCCGGCCCTCTGTATCTATCCCTAAGGCAACCATAAATGCCTGCCCAGCACGATGCACAGTATCAATGAATACGGTAAAGGTACTAAAGTCTGACAGACTACGCTCCTTAAATTCTTTTAGCTTCCTGGTAGTCACATCTACAATGTGGCGGGAGACACTGCCTGCGGATACCCCAAAGGCACCTGCTGCCTCAATTACCGTCTCTTGATACCTCTGTGCCGAGATCCCTCGTAATATCTTGCATAATAACTCTTCTGAAAATGCCCCTGGCTCCTTCAGCTTCTGATAGCTTTCCAATACCATCTCTCTCTTTTTACCCCGCAATCGGGGATGTTCTACTGGAATCTTTTGATCTCCCAAATAAATTGAACCTCCCTGACTTGCCCATTTCTTAATCTCAGAACTCAACGGACGATACTCTGGCCCTGAAATCTCTTCCCGCTCTATATACATGATTGTCTCTGCCATCATCTTGCCTATTTCTAATAAAAACGCATCTAGTCCCTGCTTGCCCCGGGATATTATTTGATACATCCGATCTATCATTTCCTGCTTCCCATACATCTGCTCAAAATCCCTTCTTGCTTTCTTACGCTTTTTTGTGTTTACTTTCATTAGTGGCTCCTTTCTTTAAGGGTTTATAGCTAATCCCGTGGATTATTCCACGGGGGGAGCCACTTTTCAACTTTCAACTAAAAATAGTATATCATCAAATATATTCAACTTAAAATTTTCTAATTTTTGGGGTAAAAATTTCTGATATATACAGGATGGAATCAATATATGGTGGTCTGACTCAATGGACGCAAAGTTTACATTTCTTGCCAGATGTCAAAGTCATCCTCAGGTAAATTTCAGTGTGACATACGTTTGGTAG
>JAZFSJ010000148.1:0-13140 GCA_036446115.1 Thermodesulfobacteriota bacterium
CTCAAAAGTGGTTTTGCTTCCAATAAGGGTGTCAAAATTATCCGGAGGTTTATTATTTTTTAGTAAGCTCATAAGATTATCTCCTGGATATAATTAGAAGTAGCATGAATAAGGGAAAAGGGAGTGCCTCTTTTTGTCGAGCTGCAACTGTCTCCTTTGTTGAATTTTCCTCCTATATTTTACACTTATTCTTATCGACAAGGTAGTTAAAACCATTAAAAAAATCTTCTTTGTTATAATAATCATTTCTTGTCTTTCATTCAAGACTTATCCCTAAATAATTTAACCTGCTGCTGAGGCTGTCGAAAAAGTCCAAATTTACCATTTTGTAAATTTTGTGTGTAATGAAATCAAATAGTTACAAAGCATAAAATGAGAGGTTTTAAGGTTTTTCGACAGTCTCGCTATTAGTACTGGGTCAAGACAGGGATTGACCCACTTAATGATCTAATCATTTTTTCTTCTAATTCTTACTCCACTTCATTCAGCTTTGTTAAAATTATTCCCACAAATTTTGGTAAAATACTGCCTGCACTTTTTGTATGAAAGGGACTAAAATATCTTCTAGATAAAAAGTTGACTTGATAGTTAAAAAATGCTTTTTTAGGTATAGGTATTACTGGGGAAATCATTGAGAGGCAGAAGCGATGGGCTTTAGTTGCGGTATTGTGGGGTTACCTAACGTGGGAAAATCCACTATCTTTAATGCCCTTGCCGCGGCTGAGGTGCCGGCCTCAAGCTATCCTTTTTGCACCATCGATCCCAATAAGGGAATGGTTGCTGTTCCAGATGAACACCTGCTTAAGATTGCGGAGATTGTTCACCCTACTAAAGTTACCCCTACCTTCATTGAATTTCTGGATATAGCTGGACTGGTGAAGGGAGCAAGTCAGGGTGAGGGCTTAGGGAATCAGTTTTTGGGACACATCCGTACTGTTGATGCGATTGCGCATATTGTCCGTTGTTTTAGGAAACAGGATGTATCCCATCCCTATGGTTCACTTGATCCCAAGAGAGATCTTGAGATTGTTAATACTGAATTAATCCTGGCTGATCTGGAGACCCTGGAGAAAAGAATGGGAAAGGCAGCTAAGCTCTTAAGGGTTGGTGATAAAAAGGCGGAAGCAGAAATTAATATTTGCCAGAAAGTGAAGAATTGGTTGGAGAAAGGAAAGACTGCAAGAACACTGCAGTTTGAAAAAGATGAGATGCCACTGGTGAAGGAACTCTCACTGCTTACTCTAAAACCCGTTGTGTATGTGGCCAACGTGGATGAAGAAGAGTTAAAGAAAAAGAACTATTCGGCAATAATGGGACAAATCGCTGAAAAAGAGAAGGCGGGATTAGTGATTATCTGTGGGGATATGGAGTCAGAGATAGCCCGGCTGGAGAGTGAGAAGGAGAAAGAAGAATTCATGAATGATTTGGGATTGGAACAATCAGGGCTGCAAAAACTGGCAAGGGTGGGTTATGGACTTCTTAACTTGATTACCTTTTACACTACGGTAGGTCCTGAGCTGAGGGCATGGACAGTGTTTAAAGGAACGAAAGCACCACAAGCTGCAGGGAAAATTCACTCTGATATGGAACAGGGGTTCATTAAGGCTGAAATTATTTCGTACTCCGATTTTATTAGAGCTGGGTCTTTAGCATCGGCTAAAGAGGAAGGGCACCTTCGCCTGGAGGGTAAAGATTATATCATTCAGGATGAAGATATTGTTCATTTTAGATTCAGCCAGTAGAAGGCACCACTAGTTTTTCGTTATTCGGTCACACTGCTCGTTTCGTCTATCGTCATATGGTTGAGTTATTGCTAATGCTCATTGAATGTGGTCTGAGAAAGCAAGGAATTGAATTATTACCATTGACCATTCTACGGGTCACGATACGAGCTGCACACCCTTAACTGTTTAACCTCACCACCTTTCAGTACCTAGTGCTCTCGATATTCTCCGAAGACCTCTCTTAGCACGTCGGCAATCTCACCCAGGGTTGCATAGGCCTTAACTGCTTCCAGGACTGGAGGGATTACATTATCGGTTCCTTGTGCTGCCTTTTTGAGATTTTGAAGGGATTTTTCTGCCTGGTTGCTATCCCGCTCACTCTTGATCTTATCAATCTTTTGCTTTTGAAGTTTTTCCACCTCTGGATTGACTTTTAGCAAGTTAGAGGGAGGAGATTCCTCAACGGCAAACTGATTTACCCCCACGATAACCCTTTTCTTATTCTCCACTTCTTTTTGATAGGTGTAGGCGCTGTTGGCAATTTCTTTTTGAACATATCCTTCTTCAATTGCCTTAATTATTCCACCCATGGCATCTATCTTTTCGATATACTCTTCCGCTTGTTTTTCGATATCACTGGTAAGCGATTCTATGAGGTAAGAGCCCCCCAGAGGATCTATCGAGTTTGCCACTTCAGTTTCATGAGCTGCAATCTGCTGGGTTCTCAGTGCGATACGTACCGCTTCTTCTGTTGGCAGGGAAAGAGCTTCATCAAAGGAGTTTGTGTGAAGAGATTGAGTCCCCCCGAGAACCGCAGCGAGCGCTTGATAGGCGACCCGAACTGTGTTGTTGTAAGGCTGCTGGGCGGTGAGGGTACAACCTGCAGTTTGAGTGTGGAACCGCAGCATACAGGAACCAGGCTTTTTAGCCTGAAAACGTTCTTTCATGATCCGAGCCCAGAGTCTTCTGGCAGCTCGAAATTTTGCTATTTCTTCTAGAAAGTTGTTGTGACAATTAAAAAAGAAAGAGAGACGTCTGGCAAAGGCATCAACATCCAGGCCTAGTTTGATGGCGGCATCGACATAGGCAATTCCATCTGCCAGGGTAAAGGCTACCTCCTGAACGGCTGAAGATCCAGCCTCTCTGATGTGGTAGCCACTGATACTGATAGTATTCCAGCTGGGAAGATGGTCTTTACAGAAGGCAAAGATATCAGTAACAATCCTCATTGATTGTTGCGGTGGATAGATGTAAGTTCCCCTCGCGATGTACTCTTTAAGCACATCATTTTGGATGGTTCCTCGTAATCCACTTACTTCTACCCCCTGTTTCTCTGCCACCGCCATGTACATGGCAAGCAAGGTAGCGGCAGTAGAGTTAATGGTCATGGAGGTACTTACTTTATCTAACGGAATTCCCTCAAAAAGAATTTCCATATCGGTAAGAGAATCGATGGCTACCCCGCATTTACCCACTTCACCCAGACTCAAAGCGTGATCTGAATCATATCCGATCTGTGTAGGGAGATCAAAAGCAACGCTCAGACCTGTTTGCCCATGGTCGAGGAGATATTTGTATCTTTTGTTGGTGTCCTCCGCAGTACCGAATCCCGCGTACTGCCTCATGGTCCATAGCCTTCCTCGATGCATAGTAGGCTGCACGCCGCGAGTGAAAGGATGTTCTCCTGGGAATCCCAACTCTTTGTTATAGTCAAACCCTTCTAGATCTAAAGGGGTGAACAGTCGTTTAAATTCGATGTGTGAGGTAGTAGTAAACTGCTCCTTCCTTTCAGGAAATTTATCAAGGGTTTTCTTTAATGTAGAACTTTCCCAGCGATCTACCTCTTTCTTAATGTCTGACATAAGACCTCCTTTACAAGTTATAATTACCAGTAGATATTAAAATTATCCCTTATCTTTTTTAAAAGGGCATTATTATCCGAGTGCCCTGTCATCTGAGCGGTGATAAGCCCTTTAATTGGTTTGCCTAGTAGATAGAAGTCGCCGATTAAGTCCAGAATCTTGTGACGAACAAATTCATCAGGAAACCTCAATTCGGTATTCACAATCTTCTCGTCATCAATGAGAATACAGTTGTGCAGTCTCCCTCCACTGGCTAAGCCTTTCTTTTCTAACTCTTCTATGTCTTTGACAAAGCCGAAAGTGCGTGCTGGGGCTATCTTTGTTTTGAAGGAGTTACTGTTATCCAGAGTAAAGGTGTACGCTTGCTCGCCTACGGGTTTTGGGTAGTTAAGTAAATACTTAATGGCAAAAGTATGATGAGGTTCTATAGAAATATATTTGCTGTTTTGAGAGACTTCTCCTATGGAATATTTCTTATCAATGACGATTTCGTCTAATTCGACCTCCTGTTCGTTGATTCCGGCCTCTTCTATAAGCTGGCAGAAATCCAAGGCAGAACCGTCCATAATAGGAATTTCATCGCTGATTTTGACTAGAAGATTACTGATTTGATATGCGTGAAGTACGGCCATGAAATGTTCGATAGTCTTGGCTGAAGCCTCCTCCCTCATCAGAGAGGTAGCATATTCAGTGGATTTTACATAGTCAATATGGGCAGGGATAGTTTTGCTGGTAGTGATATTTCCGAAAACTATGCCACTGTTGGGAGGCAAGGGAGATAGAATTAAACCGGCCTTCATCCCGGAGTGGAGCCCCTGTCCACTTAATACCACGCTTCGTTTCAGGGTTTTTTGGCGCAGCTTTTTCGCCTTTTTCTCGGGTGCCAGCATGATATCAAATTTTTCTATATATTTTTTTAAGGAGTTTTGACGAATACCCAGTTTGCGAGCTGTAACGTGAACATCATTATTATTCTTTTTCAAATTAAATAAAAGGAACTCTCTTTTCCAAGCAATCTCAGCCTCTTTAAGGGTTGTGTATTTATCATAAACTCTGCTCCTTTTGGTGGGTGATTCCCCCTTAATCAAAAGAGGTAAGTTGTTAACAGTGATTTTAGTGGTAGGCACAGAAATCACTAATCTCTCAGTAACGTTCTTTAGTTCTTTGACATTTCCAGGCCAGTTATAGTTTACTAAAGCTTCTAATGCATCGTCTTCTAACTTTTTGGCTTTACGGTTGTACTCCTGTGAGAAATCCTCTAGAAAGAAGGTGAGTAGAGCAGGGATATCACTTTTTCTCTCTCTAAGCGAAGGGATAAAAATGGTGTTTTCGCACAAAAGGAAATACAATTCTTCATTGAATTTTCCCTCTTTAACCATGGTGGGTAAATCCGTGGTAGAAGATGACAATGTTCTTGGGCCATTCAATTTTTCATTTTTCCCATTTTTAGCACTGGTTTTTTGCGCCTCTTGTTTGAGGACTTTGACAAGTTTTTTTTGAGTCTTAAGTGGCATTTCATCAATAGAGTCTATAAAGAGGGTTCCTTTGCCAGCCTTTTCCAGTGCACCGGTTTTTTGTAGATTCTTTCTAGTAGATGATGACAAAGTTGTCCCAAACAATTCATGGTCGATTTCCTTAGACGAGTAGATTGTGCAATTAAACTTAATCATGGGTTTTTTTCTTCTGGAACTATGATTATGGATAAGTCGCGCAACCAGTTCCTTCCCTGTTCCACTTTCTCCTAGTATAATGACGTTTTTATTGGTTTTTGAAAGTCTCTTGGTTTCTTCTTTAATATTCATGATGACAGCGGTTTCTCCAAGAAGTTCTTCCTCTTTAGAAATTGAAAGAACCTCATCTGCCGTGACTCTTTTTTGTTCCAGGGAATTATTGACCACAGAAAGAACACTGTCGAGGGATAACGGTTTTTCCAGGAAATTGGAAGCACCTAATTTGATAGCCTGTACAGCGGTATTGACAGTACCGTGTCCTGTCATTACTACCACATCCGTATTGGTATCATATTCTTTGATTGCTTTTAGAGTTTCCATACCATCCATACCAGGTAGCCACACATCTAAGAAGACTAAATCCGGTTTTTCTGTCCGTACCTTCTCCATGGCCTCCTGCCCATCCCTGGCAGTTAATACCTCGTAATCTTCATCTTCAAGGCTTCCTTTCATTGTCTGGAGAATCTTTTCTTCATCATCTACGATTAATAGTTTTGCTCTTTTCATTTTTCCCCTTTCAAACCTTAACCGGCAATTCAATGATAAATCTAGTTCCCTTAGGATAGTTGTCTCTTGCCCTGATATATCCATTGTGGTCAGCAATGATGGTACTCACAATAGATAGCCCAAGACCGGTTCCTGATTTTTTTGTCGAGAAGTAAGGTTCAAACAGCTTTGATTTTTCCTCCTGAGGAATACCACAGCCTGTATCAGCTATTTCAATCCTTGCGATTTGGAATATCTTATCATAGGAAGTTTCAATAGTAATGTTACCTTCATTCTCAATGGCATCAACGGCATTATCAAAAACATTGACTATCGCTCGTTTCATCTGATCTTTATCGAGATTACATGTAGGAATTTTATCCCTTTCTATGAATTCAAAAGATATGTTTTTCGGCAATTCTTTAAAGAGGGAAATTGATTCACGAATTACCTTACTTAAATCGTTAGGGAGCGGGTTAGTAGCTGGCATCCGAGCAAAGCTGGAAAATTCATTGACCAGGCTTTTGATCTCCGCGGTTTGATTAATGATAGTCTTGGTGCACTCATCAAAAACCTCGCCATCTTCCCTCACAAAGCGATTCTTATACCTCTTTCTCAGCCGTTGAGCAGAGAGCTGAATGGGGGTTAAGGGATTTTTAATCTCATGGGCAATTCTACGCGCCACTTCTCTCCATGCTGCAGCTCTCTGGGCTTTTTGAAGATGAGTCAAATCTTCAAAGACAAGAACCAGCCCCAGATAGTTCCCCGCATCATCTTTTAAAATGGTACCGCTTACTAATAGCTCAATAACACTATCGGAGAAGGATAGTTTAATCTGGTGTTCGAAGGTACCCCTTCCAATGGCAATCATTTCCTTAATCAACTGTCTAATAACTTTCATCTGTGCTGTGGAGAAAACCTCATCATAGGTTTTATAAAGAGATTCTTCTGTCTTGATTTTAAGAAGATTTTCAGCAGATTTATTGGTGGTGGTGACCTGCCCCTTTTCGTCAATGGAGATAACCCCTGCCGCCACGTTTCTCAGGATAATCTCCATATAGCGACGGCGATGTTCCAGCTCCAAATTTGTTTCTTTTAGATCGCTGGTAGTTCGTTTTAAGTCACCGGTCATCTTATTGAAGGAGTTAACAAGACTTCCCATCTCATCGTCGGTGGCAGCCTCAATGGTAAAATCAAGATCCCCTTGAGCAATGCGATTAGTCCCTTCCAATAATTTTTGAATAGGATCCGTTAGACTTTTGGAGAGATAAAAACCGAACCAGGTAGCAGAGAAAATGATAAGGAGCGTGACAATGGCAAGAATCATTAAAAAGGCCCATTTCAGAGGATTTTTTTGTAACTCCTGTTGCTTGTATTCTTGCCATGCCGAAGATATAGACCTCATCTTAGAGGCGAGGCTTTTATGCACATAAAAGTTTACCACTACGGTTCCAACCACGTCGTCCTTTTTCCAGGTTGAATATATAGGAACTACCCCCCTTAAGAGGTCAGCACTGCCTGCAGGTTGAATTTTAGTGAGTTCCTTGCCTTCTAAGCCCTTTTGCACCAGTTCCGACTCCGAACTGATAAAACCTTTTTCAGGCACTTTTGGGTTCATTGCCTTTACTAGCTCCTCTTGTGTTGAGGAGAAAACCTCCACTACCCCTAGATTGTATTCTTCCTGTTTTTGTTTTATGAATTTTTCTAGGTCTTCTAAATTTGGCTCATTCAAAAGCTTATTCTGGGTGATAGCTCGACTGATTTGTTTAGCATAGTAAAGTGCATAGTCAGAAGCATTCTTATAGTATGTTTGTGCTACTTCTAGAGATTTTTCCAAAGAATGTTCCACCTGTGAACTGAACCAGCTTTCAATGGTCGCAGTTATGAATCCTGCTGAGACCCAAAAAAGAAGGAAGGCAGGGACGATGGAAAGCCCTACAAAAGCTACAACCAATCTGGTGCGAAGTTTTGCTCCTAAAATACCTCTTCTTCTTTCGAAGAGGAGTTTGACTACATTTCTCACTACTAAGAATATTAAAAGCAGGAGTAGGGTGATATTAATGTTGATAAGAGCGTAAATAAATATATTTTTTGTGACCGGCAATTGTTTTTCAGAGGCTGTGATGTAAGCTTGAAAAAGAGTGAGCAATGTGACTGAAAGAAGCACAGCAAGAATGATAATAAGTTCTCGTTTGCGTCTCCTCTTCTCTTGCGTCAATTCTTTTCTTTGGGATTGATGAGATTTCATAGGCTTTAACTGTTAAATCAGTTAGTTATCAGGATTTATGGTTGCATGTTAGGGTTTATAGCTTCACTATTGAAAAAGTCTTAAGAGGTAGTCGAGATACAAAGGAAGGTGAGAATTTTCTGTATCTGCCTTAATTTCCACCTTGTATTTTATATAGTAGTCCTTTTTAGGGTTTAGGGCCTTTTGGGTTTCGATCTTAAGGTTGTTAGCGCAGGAGACTAGTAACTCGGCTTCTGAGAGGTCATCCACCTCAACGGGGGGTTTGGTTTTATCGCTGTAATAGATAGTAAACATATCTTTTAGATTGTCATATTTTATAACATGGTTTATCCTTAATGACGAGATTTCCTGGTCAAACCAGTAACTGGATTGACAATAAAGTTTTATATCAAACAAAAATTTAACAGGGATACCATTTAATATCATTTCTTCAAGATCATAGTTAAAACAGTCTTCCGCTTTTATACTGGCTTCCACCTGGTTTTTATCGATTATTAATTGTGTAAGTCTACCCTCTGTACTGCAAGAATCGCTAACAGAAAAATGAAAGAGAATAGAAAGAAATGTAAATATAATAACGGTTATACGCTTCATTTTATCACGTTGACAGAAGTATGTTGTTCCAGGGGTTTCCCTTTATTTTTTATTAACTTACCTATATACTCAATAATCATAAAAAATGCAAGATTAATATAGATAACACTTTAATATTATTATTATTTTATTAATTTTTCTTAGAGCTTTTATGAGGTAGTTAGTCAAATTTGCTGATATTGGCAAGTGAAATAAAATAATATTGTAGAATGTACAAGGTGATTTTCTATGTCTCAACAAGAGAAGTCTCTTCGCCCCCATCATGTGTTCTGCTTACATTTTCAGATTAATTTTCCTGAAAGAGGTAAAGGTTTTACTGGTAAGATATCAGAGATTAAGCAGTTTGTCCGTGATGAGAAAGATGTTCATTTCAAGCTTGCTGAGGGGCCGGATGAAGTGTGTAGTGTCTGCCCTGCTTTTGATGGAAAAGGTTGCAGCCATCCTGATGGCGACGAGAAAGAGGTGAGAAAATGGGATCAGATTTTACTTAAAACATTTAAACTTAATTTTGGTGATTCACTTACTGCCAGAGAGGTAAAGGAAATTTTAATAAAAAGCTATCCTATTAAGCTGTGTCAACGGTGTCCCCTTCCTGGGAAAGAACTGTGTAATCCCCCCATAGCCGGGCAGTAGTCATTTGTCAATGGTCAGTTACCATAGATTGTGGTCTGTTGACCGTGGTCCATGGATCGTTGACTATATAATACCATCTTTTAGGTGGATGTTACTACAGAACAAAGGAAGTTGATTGATACAAATATTAAGCAAAATCATTTTTCTCTTCATTGAAAGCATTTTTATGGTATTATTGTGCAGTAAAGGGGGAAGGTGTCTATGAGGAAACAGAGTAGGAAAGCAATTCTTTTAATTATTTTTCTATTTATTATACCCGGCTGCGTTTCCATGCCACCTCTTCCTTCATCTCAGTTCCAATTGAATCAAATTGACACCGCTGCTCTGAAAGGAAAGGTAATTGTGATTGACCCCGGCCATGGGGGGATGTACAGGGGGGCGATTGGTAAGATGGGCTTAAGGGAATCTGAGGTTAATATGGGTGTTGCCCTTTACCTATGGGGTCTATTACACGATGCGGGAGCTTACCCCATTATGACACGAACTGCTGATACCAATGTAGCTTTCTCTCCTAGTAAACAATTGAGTGATGATTTGCTTGCTCGAAGTAGACTGAGCAACTACCTCAAGCCGGACCTCTTCATCAGCATTCATCATAACTCCAATACTAATGATACTAAAAAGAACAATCTTGAGGTTTATTATAAGCTTATGGATCCTGGTCCTTCCCAGGAATTGGCAGAGTGCATTATGGAGAGAATTGAGAACACCTTTGAGGTGGAGAAAGCCCAAGTGCTTCCTGGTAACTATAGCGTCTTGAGAGAGACTAGGGCAACAGCTATTTTGGGAGAGGCATCTTATCTCACCCATAAGGAAAATGAGAGGAGGCTGAGTCTCCATGGTTTTTTGAGGTTAGAAGCAGAAGCATATTTTCTTGGTATCCTTGATTATTTTCGAGGGGGAGTTCCCCGCATCCTTAATTTAACACCCAATGGCGATTTCCTTTGTGATGCTCAACCTGAAGTTGTAGGTTTAGTTAAAGACGATGAGCATGGGAAGGGGATTGATCCTGATTCCGTAACGCTTTATCTCGATGGCAATATGGTAGCAACTCACTATGACCCTTTAACTGGAAGGGTGCGTTATATTCCGGAAAATCCCCTCACTAATGGGAGTCACACGCTACGGCTTGAGGCAAAGAATCTGGGAGGAAACAGTGCCACACCTGTGAGCACCGTTTTTTATACATCCCTTTATCCATTTCAAATCGAAACACGCCCATTAATTGCAACTCTCCTACCAGACGGGTTATCCAGAACCCGCATTACGGCTGAGATCGTTGATGAAAATCTTAATCCGGTGGCTGATGGTACACTGGTGAGCTTTTACACCTCTGCAGGGAGGGTAGTGGACTCACTTGTTACAAGCAGGAAAGGTAAGGCAGTTACCCATTTGATTGCTGATTATCAGTTAGGGCATGCGGAAGTGGTGGCGGCGAGTGGCGGGGTATATGATTCATGTATCGTTACCCTCGGGAAACCAGAAGAGAAAATCATAGAAGTTTATGTTCATGACCGGCAGGGCAATCCTCTTGAGGGTGCTGAGGTGGTTTTTGAGGAAGAGACGTACCTCAAAACAGATCATCTGGGATATTGTTTTAATAAAGAGAATGACGATGGAGGACTGGAATTTACTGTATGGAAAAACGGGTATCTGCCATTGAAGGGGTTTTTGGATTTAGGGGGAGAAGAGGTTGTTCGAGAAAAACTGGTATTAACACCTGTGGATCATGGACTTATGTGGCACAAGGTGATAGTGATAGACCCTCAGGGAAGAGAAGATTCCTCTCTTACTGATGATTCCCGTGAAAGATCAAGAGCTGAGATTAATTATACTACGGCTCTTTGTTTAAGAAAAATGCTTGAACTTGCTGGTGCAACAGTTTTTCTTACCAGGGGGAGTGATAGTGTTTCCACCTCCATAGAAAGGGTGATTAAGGCCAATAAAACAAGAGCTGACCTTTTAATCTCTTTAGATCATAGAAAAGGATCTTCTTACCTAGGATACTATTTCAACAGCTCAAAAGGGAAATTTTTAGCCCGTTCGATAAAGCAGGTGATTGACGATGAACTTTCCTGCAAGAAGTTGACGATGATGGAGGGTAGGGAATTTGTTCTTATCCATACCGGAATGCCGGCGGTGGTGGTGAGCCTTGATTGCCGGAGATGTAAAAGATTACCCAGAGATGAGAAGGAAAGACCCTGGGTAGAGGCTCAAGCCCTCTATCAGGGGCTGCGATCCTATTTTAAAGGGATGTCTCAATTTTGATGGTTTATATGAAAGGGGAAACAATGGAATCAGAAATCTTTAGGGAATATGATATTAGAGGTACTGTAGGAGAGACTTTAGATGTTGATGGTGCACTTAAAATTGGTAAGGGCTTTGGTACCTACCTCAAAGGTTATGGGGGGAAGACAGTTGTGGTAGGTCGGGATAATCGATTGAGTTCATTCGATTTGCAACAGGCAACCATAGCAGGAGTACTCTCTACTGGTTGCCAAGTGATTGATGTCGGTCAACTTCCTACCCCCGCCTTTTATTTTTCAGTAATCCATCTCAAAGCCGATGGCGGGATGGTGGTTACTGCCAGTCATAATCCTCCGCAATATAATGGTTTTAAGATGCGCAGGGGAGAAGACGCGGTATTCGGGGAGGAGATCCAGAAGATAAGAAAGATCATCGAGGCGGGAAGTTTTAAAATGGGGGAGGGGGAGAAGGAAGCACAGGAGGTGATTGATGACTATCTATCTGCCATTAAGAGTCGAATAAAGTTAAAGCGATCACTTAAAGTTGTAGTAGATGCAGGAAATGGAACTACGGGACCTCTTGTTACCCGTGTACTTAAAGATCTGGGATGCGAGCTTACGGAACTCTATTGCGAACCGGATGGTATGTTCCCCCATCATTTACCTGATCCTACGGTGGAAGAATGTTTGGTTGATCTGATTGCCAAAGTTAAGGAAACTGGTGCAGATGTGGGGGTTGGTCTTGATGGAGATGGGGACCGTCTGGGTGCGGTAGATGAAAAGGGTAACATTGTGTGGGGAGATAAACTTCTCTCATTGTTTGCCAGAGAGATTATAGAACGAAAACCGGCAAGTGTTGTTTTTGATGTAAAGTGTTCTCAGGCACTGATAGAGACTATTGAACAGTTTAAGGGGACACCGGTTATGTGGAAGACAGGATACCCCAATATCCAGTCAAAGATGAAGGAGGTTCGGGCACCGGTGGGAGGTGAAATGAGTGGCCACTTCTACTTTATGGATGACTATTTTGGTTTTGATGATGGAATCTTTGCCTCCTGTCGACTGCTTCAAATTCTCTCAGCTACTGATGAAACTTTAAGCCAGCTTCTGAGTGCTATTCCATTCTATCAGTCCACTCCGGAAATCAGAACAGAGTGCTCTGAAAAAGATAAGTTTAGAATCGTTAAAGAACTCAAAGACTATTTTAAGAAAAAGTTTGAGACCATTGAGGTGGATGGGATTCGCATCCTCTTTGAAGATGGCTGGGCTTTAATCAGGGCCTCCAATACACAACCTATTATTGTCTTAAGGTTTGAGGCCAAAACAAAGGAGAAGATGGAAGAGATAAAGAAGATAGTACGGGATAAACTTAGCACCTATCCTTCAGTGACTATAAGCTTTTAGGTTTTTGCTTGTGGTTTGTTAAGAACGCTACTTGATCGCTGAATTGTAGCCTACGTTTTTAGCTCTCGGTTTAACCCAGATTTTGTAGTAGACGTCGTGGCGAGGCGTAGAAAACCGCAGCGAAACGAGCAGTTGGAGCGATTTTGCGACGAAGGCATATTCATAAATATGTTGAGGAGCAAAATCGTGAAACAAGCGTTGCAGCAAGGATTT
>JAZFSJ010000149.1:0-8499 GCA_036446115.1 Thermodesulfobacteriota bacterium
GCAAAAGAGGTGGGAGTTTCCCTCAGCCAGGAAATGATTCAGATGTTCTTTGTCTACTTGAAGGAACTGAAGGAATGGAACCAGAAAATCAATCTTACCTCCCATAAAGAAGATAAAACCATTATAACAAAAAATTTTATCGATTCATTATCTCTCGTACCATACCTGCCTTCAAGGTCCTCCCTTCTGGATTTAGGTTCGGGAGCAGGGTTTCCCGGGATACCCGCAAAGATTGCGAAGCCCTCTCTTAAAGTTACCTTGCTTGAGGCCACAAGAAAGAAGGCTAGTTTCCAACAACATTTGATAAGGTCACTGGGACTTTCCCGTATCAATGTCATTCAGGGGAGAGCGGAGGGCCTTAAATCCGATAGCGCATTACCAGCGAGCTTTGACATCGTAACCTCAAGGGCATTTTCCAAATTAAAAAAGTTTTTAATGCTGGGAGAACCTTTTGTAAAAAAGGGGGGGTGTCTGGTGGCCATGAAGGGCAGGCAGGCAGAAGAGGAGTTAAAGGACAGCCAGGAGGTGATAAAGGCCCTGTCTCTTCACACAAGCAGGAAAGTAGAGTTGCAAATACCATCACTTAAGGAAGAGAGATGGCTGATTTTTATAGGAAAAAGATGAATGTTTCACGTGAAACATTTTTGAAAATTTAGCTTTTAAATTGGGTGCGGTTGTGCTATATTTCTAACGCAATTGTTCTCTAACTAACGGATTTTATGGGCAGGTTTTCAATTTAACGCGGTGTCTCTAAAAAGGGGTGCATGGGGAAGATCATTTGTATAGCTAATCAGAAAGGGGGAGTGGGGAAGACAACCACGGCCGTTAATCTTGCAGCTTCTCTGGCGCTCACTAAAAGAAAGACGCTACTTATCGACATTGACCCCCAGGGAAATGCGAGCAGTGGGGTAGGGATAGCAAAGGAAGATAACCAGAAAAACATCTATCACGTGATCATTGAAGAACAAGAGATAGCGCAGGTGACAAAAGAGACCCCTTTCCCCCGTCTCTTCGTAGTTCCTTCCAGCATTGATCTTATAGGGGCAGAGATAGAGCTGGTGAATGTGTCGGGGAGGGAAGAGAGGCTGAAGGAGCAATTGGCAAAGGTAGTAGACAGCTATGATTACATTATTATTGATTCCCCACCTTCCTTGGGATTGTTGACCGTTAATTCCTTGAATGCGGCCCACTCTGTTTTGATTCCCATTCAATGTGAATACTATGCCCTGGAAGGTGTGAGCCAACTCTTAAATACCGTTAAAAGGGTTAAAAAGGCATTCAATCCCCACCTTAGGATAGAAGGGTTCTTGCTCACCATGTTTGATAAACGCAACAATCTTTCTCATCAGGTTGCGAGTGAAATCAAAAATTATTTTCCCGAGAAGGTGTTTGGTACCATTATTCCCAGAAATGTGAGGCTGGGAGAATGCCCCAGTTATGGCAAGCCAGTCTTTTTTTATGACAAATTCTCCGCCGGTGCCAGAAGTTACCTGGAACTGGCAAAACTTATCACCAATGGGGAGAAAAAGCACTATGGCTGAAAGGAAAGCCCTGGGCAAGGGTTTAGGAGCCTTAATCCCGGACATTGAAGATGACCTTGAAGGGAAGGAAGGAGCCCTTTATTGTAATCTCGATGAAATCCAAGTAAATCCCTATCAACCTCGGACCGTTTTTGACCAGGAAAAGATTGAAGAATTGACCCATTCCATAAAGGAAAAAGGGGTAATCCAGCCTTTACTGGTGAGAAAGGTGAAGGGTGGTTATCAGCTGGTTGCAGGGGAGCGGAGGCTAAGGGCAGCAAAGAAGGCGGGACTTGAGAAGATCCCTGTTGTAGTGAGAGAGATCTCGAAGGCTGAGCTACTGGAATATTCATTGATTGAAAATCTGCAAAGAGAAAATTTGAATCCCATTGAGGAGGCGGAGGCATATAAAAGGCTGATGAAAGATTTTGGTTATACCCAGCAGCAGGTTTCCCAGGTGCTGGGGAAGAATCGGGCCACCGTAGCAAATCAGCTTCGTTTGCTGAAACTTCCGGGGATGGTTAAGAAATCACTAGCCCTGGGCGAGATTAGCATGGGACACGCCAGAGGTCTTCTCAGTTTAAGTGAATTGCAAAAGGTAAAAGAAGCCTTCAGAATAGTGGTCGGCAAGGGGTTGTCGGTAAGAGAGACCGAAAAGCTGGTAAAGAGGTTAAGCCAGGAAAAGATAAAAAAAGAGCCCGAAAAAAGACTGATTCATCTGGAGTACGTGAGAAATGATCTCAGACAGTGGCTGGGCACGCAGGTAAAGATTGTAAAGAGTGGTAAAAAGGGTAAAATTATTATAGAATTTTATTCATCAGAGGAACTGGAGCGTATCATAGAAAGGATAAAAGGGCGTTAATGGAAAAACAAACTACTAAGTATGATGCTACACAGATTAAGGTTTTAGAGGGTTTTGAGGCGGTCAGAAAAAGGCCCGCTATGTATATTGGCAATACCGGGAGCAGCGGTCTTCATCACCTGGTTTTTGAGGTGGTTGATAACAGCATTGATGAAGCCCTGGCGGGATACTGCGACCGGATTGAGGTCGTTATCCACACGGATAACAGTGTCACGGTAATTGACAATGGACGGGGCATCCCGGTCGATATCCACCCCGAAGAAAAAAAACCGGCAGCCGAGGTGGTAATGACCACCCTGCATGCGGGGGGTAAATTTGACAGCCGCTCCTATAAGGTATCAGGGGGGTTGCATGGAGTCGGTGTCTCCGTGGTTAATGCCCTCTCGGAGTCCTTGGGCCTGGAGATAAAAAGAGATGGGAAGGTATACCATCAGGCCTATCAGAAGGGAAAAGCCGTCTCACAATTAGACGCAGTGGGTACTACCAAAGGAACCGGCACCAAGGTGATATTTAAACCGGATACGGACATTTTTGAAACCATCGAATTCAGCTTTGACGTCCTCTCCCAGAGACTGCGGGAGCTGGCATTCTTGAACAAAGGGGTCTTAATTACCATTGAAGATGAGCGATCAGGAAAAAAGCATGAGTTTAGTTATAAGGGGGGAATTGTCTCTTTTGTAGAATTTCTCAATAAAAACAAGAGTACCCTCTATCCGAAACCTGTTTTTCTCCAGGGTGAGAAATCCTTCTTTTCTTTGGAAGAAGGAGAAAGAAAAGAACAGGTTGTTCAAGTAGAGATTGCCCTTCAGCACAATGATACCTACACAGAAAATATATTCTCCTTTGCCAATAATATAAATACTAAAGAGGGGGGCACCCACCTTTCAGGTTTTAGAACAGCCTTAACCAGGACGGTCAATAACTACGCCACCAAAAATCTCTCGCCCAAGGATTTTAAGGATAATTTCAAAGGCGAGGATCTGCAAGAGGGTCTTACCGCTGTGATCAGCGTCAAACTACCGCAGCCTCAATTTGAGGGGCAGACCAAAACTAAACTGGGAAATACCAATATCAAGGGGATAGTAGAACAACTGGTAGGAGAAAAGCTTAGTTACTACCTTGAAGAAAATCCCAAGGTGGCCAAAAAGATAGCGGGCAAGGGCTTAGAAGCTGCACGAGCAAGGGAAGCCGCACGCAGGGCCAAAGAACTAACCCGCAGGAAGACTGCCCTTGAGAGTGGTGTCTTGCCCGGAAAATTGGCGGATTGCCAGGAGAAAGACCCTGCTCTCTGTGAAATCTATCTGGTTGAAGGGGACTCTGCCGGTGGCTCGGCCAAGCAGGGGAGGGACCGGCGCTTCCAGGCCATTTTACCGCTTAAGGGAAAAATATTAAATGTGGAGAAGGCACGCTTTGACAAAATGCTGGAAAATGAAGAAATTAATACCATCATTTCGGCCTTGGGGACGGGGATTGAAAAAGATGAGCATACCGTTTTAACCCCCCGTTATCACCATGTGATTATTATGACTGATGCAGATGTGGACGGTTCTCATATTAGAACACTGCTTTTAACCTTCTTTTACAGAAGGATGCCCTCACTTATAGAAAGGGGTTATCTCTATATTGCCCAGCCTCCCCTGTATAAGGTAAAGCGGGGAAAACAGGAGAGGTACATTAAAGACGAGACCTCACTGGAGAGGTATCTGCTTGAGTGTGGGGCAGAAGGGGTGGAACTTCTCTCCAAAGACTCAAATAAACCCCTTAAAGGGAATCGGTTGCTCACGGTCCTGGAGAGGGCACATAAATACAGGAGAATATTAGAAAAACTAGAGCAAAAACAATGGGATAAGAATATTTTGAGCGCACTGGCCTTTGAGGGTAAATTTAAAAAGGATACCCTTAAAAACAAGGAGGGTGTAAAGAAATTTCTTGCGGGTATCAAGGAACACGCCAGCTTTTTCTATCCCTTTGTTCCCCCTATCGAATATACGATGATAGATGATGCAGAACACAGCTGTTTAGCTATCCGCTGCCTTACCAAAATAAATGGCATCACCAAAGAGACTGTTATCAATTTTGATCTTTTAACCTCTACGGAGTTGGAAGAGCTTAGAAAAATAGCGGAAAACCTTAAAGCCATTGGTTCTCCGCCCTTTACCTTGGAGCACAAAAACGGAAAACTGACATGTAACACACTTTCGGAGGTCTTGGAATATGTGCTCAACTCAGGAGAAAAAGGGCAAGAGATACAAAGATATAAAGGACTGGGGGAAATGAATCCTGGACAGCTATGGGAAACTACCATGAATCCGGAAAAACGCACGGTTTTTAAGGTAAAAATAGAAGACGCCATTGAGGCGGATGAAATTTTTACTATTTTGATGGGAGATCAAGTAGACTTAAGAAGAGAGTTTATCTATAAGAATGCATTAAGTGTAACGAATCTTGATATTTAGAGACATTAAGGCAGGTAAATTATGGAAGGCACAGAGTTAACACCCCAGCAGATACCAATTAATATTGAAGATGAGATGAGAAAGTCCTATATGGACTATGCCATGAGCGTAATTGTCGGCCGGGCATTGCCGGACATAAGGGATGGCCTCAAACCTGCGCACCGTCGAATCCTTTATGCCATGTATGATTTGGGAAATATCTGGAACAAACCGTTTAAAAAATCAGCAAGGATTGTGGGAGATGTCATTGGTAAATACCATCCTCATGGAGACACCGCGGTGTATGACACCCTTGTCCGGATGGCCCAGTATTTTTCTTTAAGGTATCCTTTAGTTGATGGGCAGGGAAACTTCGGCTCCCAGGATGGTGATCCGCCTGCGGCGATGAGGTATACAGAGGTGAGGATGTCTGAAATCACCTCGGAGATGCTGGCGGATATCGAGAAGGAGACCATTGATTTCGTAGCTAATTATGACGGAACGCTTAGAGAGCCATCCATACTCCCCGCCAAGATTCCCAACCTGCTTGTCAATGGCTCCTCGGGCATTGCCGTAGGGATGGCAACCAATATACCTCCTCACAATTTAAAAGAGATTATCGATGCGGTCATTGCCTTGATTAAAAAACCCACTATGAGCATAGAGGATTTGATTGCCATGATTCCTGGCCCTGATTTTCCTACAGCAGGTTTTATCTATGGTCGTGAGGGGATTCGTGATGCGTATAGAACAGGGAGGGGGATTCTGCAGCTAAGAGCAAAGGCATTTATTGAAAAGAAAGAGAAGGGCAATAGAGAATGGATTATCATTTCTGAATTGCCTTATCAGGTAAACAAGGCACGTTTGGTAGAAAGAATTGCCGAGCTGGTTCAGGAAAAGAAAATTGAGGGCATCTCTGACTTAAGAGATGAATCAGATCGTGAAGGGATGCGCGTTGTCATTGAGTTAAAAAGGGATAAGATTGCAAAAGTGGTTTTAAATCAGCTATTCCAACGCACTCAGATGCAGATTACCTTCGGTATCATTATGCTTGCCCTGGTTGATAATCAACCCAGGGTTCTCACCTTAAAGGAACAGCTGAAGCACTTTATCGATTACCGGAAATTGGTAATATTAAGGAGAACCGCCTTTGAGTTGAAGAAGGCAGAAAACCGGGCCCATATCCTTGAAGGGCTAAAGATTGCCATAGATAATCTGGATAAGATCATTGCACTTATCAGATCTTCTGCCAATCCGGGTGTGGCGAGAGAAGGGCTGATGAAAAAGTTTAAGCTTTCTGAAGCGCAGGCACAGGCCATCTTGGAGATGAGACTGCAGAGATTGACTGCCTTGGAAAGAGGGAAGATCGAAGAAGAATTAAAAGAAACCATAGAACTCATAAAAAGTCTTAAAGCGATACTTGATAAAGAAGCGCTGGTTCAGGAAATCATCATAGAGGAACTCACCAAAATAAGAGCAAAGTATGGGGATGAGAGGAAGACTGAAATTATTGACAAGGAAGCGGACATTAATATTGAAGATATGATTATAAAAGAGGATATGGTGGTCACCGTTACCCACAATGGTTACATCAAACGTAATCCCATAAGTCTCTATCGGAGTCAACGTCGGGGAGGAAAAGGGGTCACCGGGATCACCACTAAGCAGGAAGACTTTGTTGAACACCTCTTTGTGGGGTCTACCCTCAGTCATATCCTGTTTTTTACCAACACAGGGAAAGTGTTTTGGCAAAAGGTCTACGAGATTCCCCAGGCAGGGAGGGCCGCCATGGGCAAAGCGATTGTAAACCTGTTGCATTTAAGTGCCGAGGAAAAGATTGCAGCAATAATGCCTGTAAGGGCGTTTGAAGAAGGAAGCTATGTAGTAATGGCTACCAGGAAAGGATTGATTAAGAAGACCCCCCTTATGGCCTATAGCAGACCAAGGGTGGGTGGTATTATTGCCCTGGGCATTGATAAGGGTGATGAGCTGATTGCTGCGCGGGTGACGGATGGAAATCAGGAAATTCTCCTAGGCTCTAAGAAGGGGAAGGCGATAAGATTTAAAGAAAAGGAGGCGAGACCCATGGGAAGAACCGCCCGGGGTGTGCGGGGAGTGATGGTGGGTAAAGATGATGAGGTCATCGGGATGGAATCGATTGGTGAGGGCGCAACTATCCTAACCGTCACAGAGAATGGATTTGGCAAGAGGACCAATACTGCCGAGTACCGCATTCAGGCAAGAAGAGGCAGGGGTATCATTACCATAAGAACCAGCGCACGCAATGGAAATGTAATAGGAATGAAACAGGTTACCGATGACGATGAAATTATGCTCATTACCAATTATGGAAAGATCATTCGCACAAAGATTAAAGGTATTTCTGTTATTGGAAGAAATACTCAAGGGGTTAAGCTGATCAATGTAGAAAAAGATGAAAAGGTGGTGGGGATTGCTCATTTAGCAGAGAAAGAGTAAGCTAAATTCATTGTTTGCTTTGGAAACCCCGTGCTTTGCACGGGGTCGCAAAAGGAAACATTAGCACTTTCGTGCTTCCTTTGTTTCACCCGTCCGGGCAAAAACAAAGCCACCCGTTTCACGGGTGGTAGATTACTTAGTGCTAGAGTAGAAGAGAAAAGGGCTTTGGATATACAAATTGGTGTCATTGGGGCAGGAAGCTGGGGTACTACTTTAGCAAACCTTCTGGCGAAGAAGGGGTTTGAAGTAGCCCTTTGGGTATATGAAAATGATCTTGTCAAGGCTATAGCAACTGCACGCGAAAACCCCCTTTATCTTCCTGGGGTAAAGCTTTCCGAAAAGATTTTTCCAACCAATTCCTTAAAAGAAGCATGCCAGCATAAAGATTTCCTCATCTGTGTATCTCCTTCCCAAGTAGTGAGGCAGGTGATAGAAAAGGTTTGTCCTTACCTGTTACCGCAGGCAAAGATAGTGAGCGCCACTAAGGGGATTGAGAATAATACCCTTTTTACCATGTCAAAGGTATTAAAAGAAACACTTGCCTTTAATGACGGGGCTCGCCTGGCAGTTCTCTCGGGTCCAAGCTTTGCGCTTGAGGTGAGCAGGGAAGTTCCTACCGCAGTGACCATAGCCTCAGAAAACCAGGAACTTGCGGGAAAGGTTCAACACATCTTCTCCACTCCATACTTTCGTGCGTACACTAATCCTGATGTAGTGGGGGTAGAATTAGGAGGGGCACTTAAGAATGTTATTGCCATTGCTACAGGTATCTCGGATGGATTAGGCTTTGGCTATAATACACGGGCGGCCCTGATTACGAGGGGGCTTGCTGAAATATCACGGTTAGCATTGAAATTGGGAGCAAACCCTCTTACCCTTTCTGGTCTGGCGGGATTAGGTGATTTGGTCTTAACCTGCACCGGTGAGTTAAGTCGCAATAGGTCCGTGGGGGTTAAGCTGGGAGAGGGGATGGGATTGACCCAAATCCTTAAAGATATGAAGATGGTTGCAGAAGGAATAAAGACTACCAAATCAGCCTGTGACTTGAGTAAGAAGATGGACGTTGAGATGCCCATTACTCAACAAGTCTATAACATCTTATACCGGGATAAAAATCCTAAAGAGGCAGTGACCGAACTTATGGGTAGAGATTTGAAGGTCGAATAAAAAAACTTGATGACTTCGTAAAAAGTCTGGCCGAGCT
>JAZFSJ010000150.1:0-2260 GCA_036446115.1 Thermodesulfobacteriota bacterium
TACCTCACCATGGATGCATTAATCTCCACGCCTCACTGCTCCCCGCACATCGAGGTGCGGCACCCATAAACTGGGCACTGATTAAGGGTGAGGAAACAACGGGAGTCACTACTATCTTCATGAATGAATGGATGGATACCGGTGATATCCTCCTTAAAAAGGAAATAGAGATTGAAAAGACAGATGATGCCTTGAGCTTAAGTCACCGTTTATCTACTCTGGGGGCTAAACTACTACTGGAAACCATCAGGCAATTAAAAAAGGGAGACTTAAGTTCTACTCCCCAGGATCATTCCAAGGCTTCGTATGCACCAGCCTTGAAAAAGGAGGATGGAAATATTGAGTGGAAAATGGAGGCACAGGCTATCCACAATCAGATTCGTGGTACCGTTCCCTGGCCTGGCACCGCCACAAACTTAGATAATAAGCTTTTAAAAATACTTAAAAGCAAGGTCATTGAGGAAGAAAACCAGGAGCCCCCGGGAAAGATATCTCAGGTGAGTCCTGAAGGGATAAAGGTAGCCACAGGCAAGTCTTACCTTCTGCTCACCGAGGTTCAATTGCAGGACCGCAAGAGGATGAAGGCAGCGGAGTTTGTGAGGGGGCACCCCATTCCAATAGGGACAATGTTAATGTGAGGGAAAAATTCAAAATGTTAAAAGGGTCGCTTCGCTTAAGGAGCAGCCTTTCAGGCTTTGAGGATCAACCCTTCGGACCTTGAGGCAACCTCAAGCGCAGCGCTCCTCAAACGAAGTGCTCCTAAAGTGAAACGCTCTCAAAAAAGGAGGAACAATGAAAAAGCTTTCACCTTCTATTTTATCAGCAGATTTCTCACGATTAAAAGATGAAATACAGGCAGTAGAAGAAGCAGGGGCAGACTACATCCACATTGATGTAATGGATGGTCACTTCGTCCCCAATATCACTATTGGACCTATGGTGGTAGAGGCAGTTAAGAAGATCACCTCACTTCCCCTCGATGTGCATTTGATGATTTCCGACCCTGATAAATATATCGAAGATTTCATTAAGTCGGGTAGTAATCTACTCTCAGTCCATGTAGAAGCCTGCCCCCATCTTCAACGAACGGTCACTTATATAAGAGATAAAGGAGTAAAACCCGCTGTTGTACTCAATCCTTCAACCGATCTTTATACCTTGGAATATACCCTCGAAGAGGTAGACATGGTGCTGTTAATGACCGTCAATCCAGGTTTTGGCGGGCAAAAATTCATCCCCGGTATGATATCCAAAATAAAGAAGTTGAGAAGGCTTATTGATGAATCGCAGCTCTCAGTCGAACTTGAGGTGGATGGAGGCATCAACCTCGAAAACATCGGTCTGGTTTCCCAGGCGGGCGCCGATGTGGTTGTTTCAGGCTCCGCTGTCTTTAAGAGCGCCGATTGTAGGGAAACGGTGAGAGAGATGAAGAAAAAGATGGAAAATTAGGACGCGGATTATCGCAGAAAAACGCAATGTTAAAACTGATATATGTCCCAATCGCTAACCCTTATCCCATGGCGTGAGCTTCATTATTCTACATGGTAAAACTGGTAAAAGACTTAGGTTAAATATCTAACGGGGTGAATCTGTGTCCTATATTCTTCCTAAGATCCACCCCTCTTCCTCTGATATCTGTTCACTGCCTGATTATGTTCTCTTAGGGTAGCAGAAAAATGGTGAGTGCCATCATTTTTAGAAACAAAGTAGAGGTAGTTTCCGGGAGTGGGATAAAGGACTGCCTTTATTGATTCTTCACCGGGATTTGCAATAGGCTGGGGTGGCAATCCTCTATTCAGGTAGGTATTGAAAGCGGTTTTATTCATCAAATCTTTCTTGGTAAGATTTCCATCAAAATCTTTCAGCCCGTAGATGACGGTAGGATCACTCTGAAGCAGCATCCCTCTTTTTAATCGATTTCGAAAAACAGCTGCAATCAGATGCCGTTCAGAGGGATCGGGGGTCTCCTTCTCCACAATCGAAGCCAGCGTAATCACCTCTTCAAGACTCATATTGAGTTCCTGTGCCCTTTTGATATATTGTTCTTTGAACATCTCCTTGAACCGGGCAACCATTTTGCGCAAGATTCCTTCTTCTCCCATACCCTGCCTAAACAGATAGGTATCAGGAAAAAGAAAACCCTCCAGATTGTCACCTTTGATGTTAAGCGAGTGAACGAAATCAGGGTCAGAAGCATACTTTAAAAACTTCTCTTTTTCAACCATCCCTTCCCTTTCCAGCACTTCCGCAATCTGAAACA
>JAZFSJ010000151.1:0-10916 GCA_036446115.1 Thermodesulfobacteriota bacterium
CTTGATGAGAGATGACACTTCCCTATGGATTTTATCCAGGGCATTTTTTAATTGATTTAGTTGTTGAGTTTTGCCTGTTGCGTTTATAGACTTGTTAAGCTTTTCGCAATTTACTTTTACACAGGTAAATGGTCTCATCTCCTCAGGCAGGGAACAACCTTCAGGTGTCAAAAAATAACAGGCGCTTTGTAGAGTGACCCGGTTAGGGGGTAAAGTGGGCTTGTCATATTTCACTCTGAATAGTGTATAGTCTTCCGGAGAAAACCAGCCCTCTACGGGGAACCCCTCGCAGCATTTATTTTCACAGTGAGTGCAGAGGTGGGGAGTGAGTTGATTGAATATTGCCCTCATCTCATTCTGGATGATAGTTGCCTGATTGGCATATCGGGAAAGACGGGAAATATCAATCCCCGCTCTTTTTAAAACAAGCTGGTATTTCTCTTCAAGCGTATCTATTCCCATAGAATCCTCACACGTCTTGGTTGGGGGGTTAATATACATAAGACGTTCCTATTTTTCAACAAGAATTTCTGTGGGTAATGGGACTCGGAACACACATCGTACCCTTCCCGGTATCAATCAAGATATTATCTTTTCTTGACTCCCTTTCTCCTTTTCCAGGTCAGTATCTTTTGCTTTCGGTTTTTCTCCAGTAATGTAATTTGACTTTTTGTGAGATAGCGTCTATATTTAGGCAAATAAGCGTTTATGGTTATGCACTTGTCTGGTGGTTAGTCTGTAACCTATTAATATAATTGATCATATATCTTTGAATGCTTTTTCATACTTCATTTAGGAATATGAGTTGATTTCAACAAGTTAAATCCCTATTGCAATGTATTTACTTCAATCAAATGCATAACCATAGAAGCGTTTTTTGGAAGAAAGAGGAAAGGGATGAAAATTGCGGTTACTGGAAAAGGGGGGGTGGGGAAGACTACCATATCAGCGGCGCTCTGCTATGCATTTGCTGAAAAGGGGTATAAGGTTATTGCGATTGATGCAGATCCCGATTCTAATCTGGCATCAGCTCTGGGATTCCCTGGGGATATGAAACTCACCCCCATTATTGAAATGAAAGATTTGATTGAAGAACGTACCGGGGCAAAACCGGGGACTTCCGGGGGATTTTTCAAATTAAACCCTAAGGTTGATGACCTTCCTGAGAGGCTGTGGGTGGAGCATAATGGCATTAGGCTCATGCTTATGGGTACAGTTAAGAAGGGAGGGAGTGGATGTGTATGTCCCGAGAGTGTTTTATTAAAATCTCTTGTGCAAAATCTTCTTTTGTTCAGGAAAGAAGTGATCATCATGGATATGGAGGCAGGTATTGAACATCTGGGACGGGCCACAGCTCAGGCGGTCAACCATTTCATTGTAGTGGTTGAGCCCGGTATGCGGAGCGTTGAGACAGCATTGAAAATCAAGGAGTTGGCTGATGATATTGGTATCAAGAGCGTTTACGGCATAGGCAATAAGATACGAGGGACATCGGATAGGGATTTCTTCAAAGAGAAAATGGACAGCATGCACATGCTTGGGTATATTCCTTACAGTGAAGAGATAGTTGAGGCAGACCTCTTAAGACTGTCAGTGTGGGATCATGGTAAAGAGACTGTTAAGGAAATTAAGAAAATAGTTGCCGCAATGACCGAAGAGCAATAGCGCTTTTTTAGTAGATTTTACCGGGGGAGTTAGTGAAAATAGCTATTGTTGGTATAGGGGCGATGGGCAGTTTATTTGCTTATCTCCTCTACCAGGCTGGATACAATCCTTGGTTACTGGATAAGTATCAAGAGAGGGTTGATACTATTAAAAAAGATGGGCTTAGGGTGGAGGGTGTTACAGGTTCTCATCACTGTGCTCTTGATAAGATTACCACAGATCCAGAGGAAATCGGTACAGTTGATTTATTGATTATCTTTGTTAAAGCCTATGATACCGAAGGGGCACTGCGTGGAGCAGTTTCCTTGGTAGGTGATAACACCCTGGTGCTTACCCTGCAAAACGGTTTGGGTAATCTGGAAAAGATTGTCGGCCTGGTAGGACCAAACCGAACGATAGGTGGCACTACGGCTCACGGGGCTACGCAACTGAGCCACAATCACATTAGGCATGCTGGTATTGGTGAAACCACCATCGGTGCCCTGAGAGGTAAAGAAGTTAAAGGTATCAATAACATCAAGAAAGTGCTGGAATCCTGTGGTATCAAAACCACTATTACTGATGATCTGGGAGAGACTTTGTGGAGCAAGCTTGTTGTCAATGCTGCTATCAATCCTTTAACCGCAATCACCCAACTTAAAAATGGGGAAATCATTGAACATGCCGAATTGCTGGATGTTCAAGGAAGGATTGTGGAAGAGGCCTGTGCTGTTGCTAAAGCTAAAGGCATTACCATTCACTATCGTAATCCGGTAGAAAAGGTAAAGGATGTGTGTAGGGCTACTGCTTCCAATAAATCTTCAATGTTGCAGGATGTCATAAATGGAAAGAGAACGGAGATTAACTACATCAATGGTGCCATTGTTTCAGAAGGGAACGAGCATCATATCTCTACACCTTACAATGATATCATGACCAGGCTTGTAAGTGCTTTAGAAGTTAGGTGAGCTAAAGGATGTAATGTGATGAAGTATTATAAAAATATTTTGGTAATCCTTATAGTAGTTGGAGTCTTATTGTTGCATACTCTCGCCTTTGGATTGAGCCTCGAAGGGCGGGTCAAAGAGTATAGTTTGAATAATGGCATGAAGATTTTGATTTTAGAAAGACACTTTGCTCCCGTTGTTTCCTTATATATGAGGTTTAAGGTTGGTGCGGTAGATGAAGCCGGAGGTGAAACGGGGACCGCCCATTTACTGGAGCATATGTTGTTTAAGGGAACGGAAACGTTAGGGACAAGGAACTATAAAGAGGAAAAAAAGATACTAAAAGAGATCGACCAGCTGGCAGGGCAGGTTGATGAGGAAATGAAAAAGGGTGAAAAAGCTGATGGGAACAGGATTGCGGAGTTAAAGGAAAGGCTAAAGAATATACAGCAAGAACACAAGAAGTGGGTGGTGAAGGATGAAATTGATGCTATCTATTCTCAAAATGGGGCAGAAGGATTGAATGCCTCTACCGGATACGATATTACTACCTATAAGGTAAGTCTTCCTGCCAATCGGATCGAGCTGTGGGCGAGGATTGAATCAGACAGGATATCGAATCCGGTTTCTAGAGAATTCTACTCGGAAAGAGAAGTGGTGAGGGAGGAGAGAAGGCAGAGGGAGGAGACACAACCGGATGGTAAACTGATGGAAAACTTTCTTGCAACTGCCTTTGTGGCGCACCCCTACGGCAGGCCTATTATCGGCTGGGATTCTGATATCAAATATTTGAAAAGAGGAAGGGTAAAACAGATATTTCGAGATTACTATTGTCCCAATAACGCAGTGGTAGCAGTGGTGGGTGATGTTAACCCTGATGAGGCAATGAAGACGATTGAGAGATATTTTGGTGGAATTCCACGTCAGGAGATTTTGCCTGTTTCTGTAAGTGAAGAACCCGAGCAATCGGGGGAGAGAAGGGTTGAAGTGGAATTTGAGGCTAATCCGAAAATGATCATAGGATACCATAAGCCTTCTCTACCTCATTTCGATGATTATGTGTTTGATGTGATCGACATCCTTTTAAGTGATGGTAGGACCTCTAGACTGTACAAAAAATTGGTAGAAGAAAAGAAGATCGCAGTGAGTGTCAGTACCTCTAATGGATTTCCAGGGAGTAGATATGCTAATCTCTTTACCGTTTTTGCGACACCCCGAAGTCCCCATACCTGTGATGAACTGGAAGAGGAGATTTATAAGCAGTTTGATAGATTAAAGGAAGAGGCGGTAACTTCCTATGAATTAAATAAAGTCAAGAATCGACTAGAGGCAAGTTTCATTCGATCGCTCAATTCAAATACCGGACTGGCAGGCCGACTTTCTTACTATCAGACTATTGCAGGTGACTGGCGATACATAGAGGAGCATCTCAAGGTAATCGAGAAGGTTACTCCTGAAGACATTATGGAGGTGGCAAAGAAATACCTTATAAGAAAGAATAGGACAGTTGCCCAGATAGTACAAAAGGAAGATAAAGATTAAATAAAAGCAAATTAACTGGAATAATAAAATGGGACGTATGATTTATAATGGATGTAAATGGGTGGTGCTTGTCTTCGTGCTGTACTCCTGCACGCCGGCTTTGCTGAAATCGCCTGAGGAATTGGTTTTTAATTCCATTAAAATTACCTTTCCCCAGATAGAACCCGTTAAGTTATCAAATGGAATGGAGGTCTATCTGTTAGAAGATCATGAGCTTCCCCTTTTCAAAGTTTTTGCTTTGGTGAGAACGGGTTCTGTCTATGAACCGGACGATAAATTGGGTTGTGCGGAATTAACTGGTGTGGTAATGAGGACCGGCGGAACGAGAACTATGTCTGGAGATGAGATTAATGAGAAACTGGAGTTTATAGCTGGTTCAGTAGAGACTAGTATCGGAAGGGAGGTTGGCGCCGCGTCTCTTTCGGTCTTAAAAAAGGACATGGAAGTGGGGATTAAGATTTTTGCTGAGGTATTAATGTATCCTATTTTTGCCCAGGATAAGTTTGACTTAGCCAAGAAGAAAAAGGAAGAAGCAATAAGGCGCAGGAATGACAACCCACAGAGTATTGCCTTTCGTGAATTCAGGAGATTAATCTTTGGTAATAATCCGAGGGGACGCATTTCAACTTTAAAAACCGTTGCCAATATCAGCCGGGAAGATCTGGTGGATTTTCATTGGAAATTTTTTAATCCCAAAAACACTATTTTAGGAGTTTCGGGAGATTTTGAACGGGAAGAAGTTATCGCGAAAATAGAAGAAGTATTTAAGGAATGGTCTGTGGAAGAAATAACCTTTCCCCCGGTAACGTCTCCAGATACAATAAAGAAGAAGAGTGTTAATTACATTTATAAAGATCTGCCCCAGTCAACCATTGTGATGGGACATTTGGCCGTTAGTAAAACTCATCCTGATTATTTCCCTTTTAAGGTTCTGAATTTTATCCTGGGAGGAGGAGGATTCAGCTCTCGCTTGATGTCGGAGGTCCGTTCCAATAGAGGTTTAGCCTATAGCGTGGGAAGTTTTTACAGAGCCGAAGTCGACTATGGTATTTTCGGGGCTTATTGCTTTACTAAGCCAGGTTCCACGGCTGAGTCTATCGATTTAATTTCAAAAATGATAGTAAAGATGCAAAAGGAGGGTATTTCTCCGGAGGAGCTTGCATGGGCAAAGAGTAGTATTATAAACAATTTCATTTTTGAATTTACTTCTTCCGGCCAGATTGTAAGTAAAAAAATTGCTATTGCATACGATAAATTGCCTAAAGAGTTTCTGAAAACATACCGAGAAAGGATAGTAGAAGTTACCGTAGATGATGTGAACAAGGTAGCAAAAAAGTATCTGCATCCTGATCAGATGGTTCTCCTAGTAGTAGGGAATAGTGAGAATTTTGACAAACCTCTTAGTGAGTTTGGCAAAGTTACTCACATTTCTCTTGAGGAGGGCCTTGAGTGATGGTAAATTTTTGAATAATATGCTATTTTATTGAATGTGAGTAAGTGAATAGAGGAGCCAGAAGATACAATTATGCATAAAAGACGTTTTATCTGTTTGTTCATTCTTTTATTCCAAATCACCTGCTGTGCTGGTGTGCAGAAAACCCTGCAGGAACCGGTTGTTCCCCCTACTGTTGCTGCTACTCCTGCTTCTGATGAAATAATAAAGTCACAGGTAGTAGATCCTTCGCTCTATTATAATTACCTCATGGCTCAAGTTTACCAGTCTGAAGGGGATATGAGAAATGCGATTCAGCGCTATAGGGCAGCGCTCTCGTTTGATCCTGATTCAACCTTTCTCAGGTTCGATTTGGCTACCCTTTATACCCACATAGGCAAGATAGATGAAGCTAAGCAGGAGTGTTTAGAAATCATCAGAAGGGATTCCAGTCATATTAGCGCCCATCTCCTCCTGGGGGGTATATACTCGCATTCAAATAATAAAAAGTCGGCTATTGGTGAATATAAGACCATTATTGAATTGAATCCAGCGTATGAAGAAGTGTATATTCGCCTTAATTCCTTATATTTTGAACTAAGAGACTATGAGCAAGCGAAAAAGAATTTAAGAAATTATGCCAAAATAAAACCTTCCTCCCCAATGCCCTATTTTTATATGGGGAGACTCTATAGCCAAAAGGGAGATTATAGTGAAGCTGAAAAGTCTTATCGAAAAGCTCTAGAGATAAGCCCTAGAAATGAATCGGTTTTGATGGAACTGGCAGGGCTTTACGAGCTGCAGAAAGATTCTAAAAAGGCTGTCGAAGTCTACAAGAAGATTTTAACTTTCTACCCGTTGCACGTAGGAGCACGGGGCCAATTAGGTCGTCTATACATTAAGGATGATCAACTGGAAGAGGCCCTTAAACAGTATAAAGAGTTGGAAAAGCTGGTGTCCAATACCAACCAGGTGAGATTGAGGATGGGGCTTATCTTCCTGGAACAGAAAAAGTATGATGATGCGATGACAGAATTTAGTATGATACTGAATCACGATCCCCAGAATGACAGGGCACGATACTATTTGGCGCTGGTTTATGAGGGGAAGGGGGAACAGGATAGATGCATTGCAGAACTGGAAAAGGTCAAGTTAGAATCTGAGATATTTACTGAAGCTCGAATACATATGGGATACGTATATGAAGAACAGGGGAAGGTGGATAAAGCCATTGAGATTATACAAGGAGCGCTCAGAGAAAAAAGTGACGACATTATACTCTACAGGTTTTTAGCCTCTCTCTTTGAGGAGGCGAAACGGTATGAGGAAGGAATAGCAGTCTTACAGAAGGCTTTAGATCTGGATAAAGAAAATGAAGACATTCACTTCTTGTTAGGTGTGCTCTATGAGAAAGCTGTTAAGTTCGAGGAGAGCATCAATCAGATGGAGAAAGTATTGCAAATAAACCCTGATAATGCCGATGCACTCAACTATATCGGTTATACCTATGCCGATAGAGGAGTTAAACTTGATGAAGCCGAAAAAATGGTTAAGAAAGCATTACAACTAAAGCCCCAGGATGGCTATATTATTGACAGCCTGGGATGGGTGTATTTTAAGAAAGGAGAATATAAGAAAGCTGTTAAACATCTAGAGAAAGCAGTTGAATATGCTCCAGATGATGCTATTATCAGAGAGCATTTGGGTGATGCCTATCTGAAGACTGATTTCAAGGATAGGGCGTTGGAGATGTATGAAGGAGCCCTTACCTTAGACCCGGAAAAGGATGAGTTGAAAAAGAAAATAGAGAGCCTTAACAAGAATTAAGGGGAATAGTGCTAAACCCATTGCCCTTTGAACTCACAAGGTGCTGGATGTTAACTGCAAGCTACTAGATGCTGGATACTCGATACTGGATCTATCCTCTTTGAATAAACAAGGAGAGTCCTATCTGCTTAAAGCCCTTTCTTTTTAAATTATCTATTCTTTGTTGTTTCCTTTTTGTTCTCCCCCAGTGTACTCACCTTAAAAGACCGACCCCGCAAAGTGTCTATCAAGTTTGTTCTCCCCAACAGATTTTACAGGAATTCGAGGAAGAGGAGAGGATTATTACAGGGCTGAAGGGAATTGCCAAGATTAAGGTGGAATCACCGAAAGAAAAGTTCTCCGTAAAAGAAATTGTCATTACAAAAAGACCGCAGTATTTAAGGTTGGAAACCTTGAACCCTTTAGGACAGCCGTTGTTTTTTATCGTTACTGATGGAAAAGAGTTATCCCTTTTTTCCCCCTCTGAGAATAAGTTTTACCGGGGCATAGCTTCGAGAAAAAATGTATCTTTGTTCTTTCATGTTAATCTTGGCTTAGAGGAAATGGTATCCATCATCCTGGGCAAGGTTCCGCTCATTGATTATGATGCTGAGGAAACAGAATGTCAGATGGAAGCTGATTTTTATGTGCTAAAACTGTCTACTAAAGATAAAAAGTTAACACAGATACTTAAGGTTAATCTTTCTGATCAAAAGGTGGTGGAGAGTGAAACCTATAAGCAGGGAGAAGGATTAATCCTCACGGCTCAATATAAGCGTTATGAGAAGATAGGAGGGATATCTTTCCCCAGGGAGATTACCGTTACTTTGCCCCGTGATGAAACAAGGGTAAAGATAAACTACAAGGAAATAGAGCTGCTCTCCGAAATCGATCCTGATCAGTTCAGGTTAATACCACCCCAAGGAGTGGAAGTATTACCACTGGAGTGATTTTTACCCTCTCAAAAAGAAAACCCCGCCGTGTGTGGCGGGGCTTCGAATTCAATCCCAACTTTCTCACAGGGAGTTATTCCTTTTCAGCCTTCTTTAAAAAGGGTTTGAAAAGATCTATCGGTATAGGAAAGAGCATAGTCGAATTTTTCTCGGTAGCTATTTCAGAGAGAGTTTGTAAGTAGCGTAATTGCAAGGCAGTGGGATCTTTGGAGAGAACGCTGGCTGCATCTGCAAGTTTAGCGGATGCCTGACTTTCTCCTTCGGCATGGATTACTTTTGCTCTCCTTTCCCTCTCTGCCTCAGCCTGTTTGGCCATCGCCCTCTGCATCTCAGGAGGTAAATCGATATGTTTGATTTCTACCTTAGAGACCTTGATGCCCCAGGGGTCGGTGTCTTTATCCAGTATTTCCTGTAAATGGACACTTATCTTCTCCCTTTCTGCCAGCAGTTCATCCAACTCCGCCTGTCCACAGACACTCCTGAGGGTGGTTTGTGCGAGCTGTGAGGTGGCATAGGCGTAGTTTTCAACTTCTACCACGGCACTGCTAGCCTCCATTACCCGGTAGTACACCACGGCGTTTACCTTAATGGAAACGTTATCTTTGGTGATAACGTCTTGGGGGGGGACGTCTAAGGTTACCAGTCTTAGACTGATTTTTAAGAGTCTATCAATGAAAGGAATGATAAAAATTATTCCCGGTCCCTTGTTGGGAATCAGTCTGCCCAAACGAAAGATAACCCCTCTTTCATATTCATTTAAAATCTTAATAACCTGGGTTAAAATGAAAAAAATGATTAAACCAGCAACAATAAACGGTGTCATGATTTCCTCCTTTCTGAAGTTTGTTTGTCTATGCTTTTTTTACTTTGATTCCGGTGTCTTTTACCTCTATTACTTCTACTTGCGTATTCTCCGGAATCATTTCATTACTAGTTGCGTCCCAGTATTCTCCATGGATGAATACTTTTCCTTGAGGGTCGATCTTTGATTTGACAATGCCTGTCGATCCCAGCAGACCTTCTTTGCCAGTGGTAGGTTTTCTTCTCTGGGCTTTGACGGCAAGTGAGATTGCCACAATAAAGAAGGCTGAGGTTACGGCAACTACAGGGATAATGAAATCATAGGAGACCCTTAAAAAGGGTACCGATGAATCGAACAACATGAGAGAACCCAGGGTCAGAGAGATAATGCCACCCACAGAGAGCATGCCAAAGCTGGTTACCTTAATTTCAAGAATAAAAAGAATAAGCGCCAGCAAAATAAGTAGTATGCCTGCATAGTTAACCGGCAGAGTTTGGAAGGCAAAGAAGGCCAGGATCAAACTGATTACACCGATTGCTCCGGGAAAGATGGCCCCCGGGTTGGAAAGCTCGAAATAAAGGCCCAACATACCTATCATCATGAGTATGTATGCAATATTGGGGTTACTTAAGGTATCCAGAATTTTTTCTCTCAAGCCCATTTCGCTATAATTAACCGCAATATTCTTGGTCGTTAGTTTTTTAACGCCTGATGCGGTTTTGATCTCACGGCCATCAATTTGAGAGAGAAGGTCGTTGAGATCTGAGGCGATCAGGTCAATGACGTTTATTTTCAAAGCCTCAATCTCCGTTATAGATACACTCTCTCTTACGGCTTTTATTGCCCATTCCTTGTTTCTGTTTTTCTTAATCGCAATGCTCTCAACATAGGCGGCAGCATCATTTTCAACTTTAGCAGCCATTTCCTCTCCCATCTTACCTCCACCCAATGAAACTGGATGAGCTGCACCGATATTAGTTCCGGGCGCCATGGCAGCAATGTCGGCCGCGAGAGTGATAATGGCTCCTGCCGAGGCTGCTCGGGCACCACCGGGGCTCACATAAACAATGACAGGGATATCGGCGTTCAGCATCTCTTTAATGATAGATCGCATGGATAAATCCAGTCCACCGGGAGTGTCCATCTGGATGATCAAACACTCTGCCCCTTCGGATGCAGCACGCCTGATTGCCTTGGTAGTAAATTCCGCAACTACCGGGTTGATAACACCATCGATGATGATTACCTCAGCACTCTTTGATTGAGGAAATGCAATGCAGGGGAGAAGGAATAAAAAGAGGATAAGAAAAGTGACTGTTTTCGTTTTCATTGCTGGTCAAGTCCTTTATATTAATTTGTTATCATAAGCTATCTCACAAATTAAACTTTTTCAACAAAAAAATGATTATAATTCTAAGGGAACAACAAATCGTGAATTTGACTACTGCCGGGCTTTCTTCTTTTGTTGGAGATTTTCCCGGAAACGATACAGGGTAAAGCCTTTAAAGGGTTCAGGAAAAAAGTCTTGACTTATCAAAGACTGTACGCTAAATAAGTCCATAAATGTTTGCGATAAAGTTTTACCGGCAGGTGCCGAGAAAGCCCCGCCTTGTAGGCGGGGATGAATCGGCACAATTCATAAATAATCAAATTTAAACTCCGGGATGCCCCGCGCTGTGCGCGGGGAGCATCACTAGTGAAAAGGTGCCGAGGTAGCTCAGTCGGTAGAGCAGGGGACTGAAAATCCCCGTGTCCGCAGTTCGATTCTGCGCCTCGGCACCATAGAAATC
>JAZFSJ010000152.1:0-2961 GCA_036446115.1 Thermodesulfobacteriota bacterium
TTTTCAATCTCTGGTATCATTAAAGAGAGGACGCCTAACTGATCGAGCTCTCTTAATGATTTTGAGGCGTGGGGGAGGGATAGGATTTTAAAAAATTCACTTCTTATTCTTTCCCAGGGACACTTTAGCAAATTTTTTATATTCTCTTTAATGAGATTCAATGTGTGAGATTCAATGCTAAAATTGAATTTTCTTGCAAATCTGACAGCACGAAGGATCCTCACCGGATCGTGGCTGAAAGCAGTGGGAGAGGAAAGTCGAATAACCCTTTCCCCAAAGTCTTTAAGTCCACCGGTGGGATCAATCGGAGTTAAGGATCCTTTTTCAAAAATATCGGTTAATCTAAGAGCAATGGAATTTATAGAAAAATCTCTACTGGTCAAATCACTATGGATATTTCCATTGAGAATGGGAGAAAAATCTATACTATGATTTTCATCCCGATCCTTGATGACAACTCGGTAGTATTCTCTCTTTTTATCAAGGCAGAAGAAACTCCCCTTACATAATTTAGAAAAATCTGACGCAATAGACTTAACATTGCTTTTTACCAAAAAATCGAAGTCATTATTCATGGAGGCATTGAGATATAGGTCTCTTAGTGTACCACCTACCAGGAAAATATCCTGATGGTGTTTCTGGCTGATCTGGTAGGCTTTTCTGATTAGGGATGAGGATATAAGTTGGTCTAGCATTTTTTGTACTCTTTGGACGCAGATGACGCAGATTATGAAGATTTTAAATATAAAGAGCTAAATGTTTCAAAAAATAGTTATCAGCGTTTATCTGCGAAGATCTGCGTCCTATACTATAATCCCACTCCATCAATTACAGCTTGACAATTGGGACACTTACTATCTTTTATATTATTTTCAACTATGCTAAAGCCAAGTCTTTGGATTAAAAGATTGTTGCAATTGTAACAAAAGGTGTTTTCACCACCCTCTCCAGGCACATTACCTTCATACACGTATCGTAACCCCTCATTTAAACCAATTTCTCTGGCTTTTCTAAGTGTTGCAACAGAGGTGCGTGGTTGGTCTGTAAGACGATAGGTTGGATAATAGGCTGTGATGTGCCAGGGAATTTTCTCATCAATATTTTTTATAAATTTTGCAATATCACGCAGCTCTTGGTCAGAGTCATTATAGTTAGGGATAATCAAGGTAGTTATTTCAATCCAAATACCAAGTTGGTGGTAGAGCGTTATGGAATCTAAAACAGGCTGTAGCTTTGCGCCGCACACCTTACGGTAAAATTCATCGGAAAAACTTTTGAGATCGATGTTGGCTCCGTCTAGATAAGGTTGGATAGTTTTTAATGGCTCAGGCGTTATGTATCCATTAGTAACAAAAACATTTGCGAGTCCTTCCTCCTTTGCTATTTTTGAGGTATCATATGCATATTCAAAATAGATGGTTGGTTCAGTGTAAGTATAGGATATACTTGTGCAATTATATTCTTTAGCCAGTGTGACAATCCTTGAGGGCTGAAGTTCATTGCCGTCAATATATTTCTGGTCTCTGGGCATTTGAGAAATACTGTTATTCTGACAGTGAAGGCATTTAAAATTACATCCTGCGGTTGCGATGGAAAATGAACGTGAGCCCGGCTGGAAATGGAAAAGGGGTTTTTTTTCAATAGGGTCAGTACTCTCGCTAATCGCTTTTTCATAAACCAGACTATAGAGAATACCCTCTCTGTTTTCTCTCACACCACATATTCCCACCTTACCTTCCTTAATATTACAGCGGTGATAACAGAGAAAGCAGTTGACCGCCTGTCCTTCTGCTTTTTGATAGAACATGGCTTCTTTCATCTCTCTTCTCCTTATAAAAGATATCCCCACGATGATCACGAAGAAATTAGATCGATTGTTTATAATCCTCTGCTACTGTAATCTCAATAATTAAGTTTATTTTAATTCTTTCTTCGTGCGCTTCGTGGTTAAATAGTATCTTTAAAAAATATCTTTTCTTTTGTGCTGTAATGAGGGGAGTTCTTTTCTTATTATTTTAAGATAATTGAGGTCAAGTTCACCATAAATAATCTTCTCACCACTTGTACACTTGGCAATAATAGTACCCCAGGGATCGACAATCATTGAATGACCGTAATTTCTATTGCCGAGAGGGTCTTTCCCATACTGGTTAGGTGCAATAATATAAATCTGGTTTTCGATAGCCCGGGACCTTAAGAGTGATTCCCAGTGCGCTTTGCCGGTCTCGAAAGTAAAGGCCGAAGGAACAAAGATAGTGAGAACTCCTTTATTACAAAGAGAGCGATAAAGTTCAGGAAATCGAAGGTCATAACATATAGTAAATCCTACTTTGCCAAAAGGAGTGACAGCAGTCTTTACTTCGTTTCCAGCAGTATAAAGGATCTTTTCATCTATAGTGGCCTTACCCTTGATGTCTACTTTAAAGAGGTGGAGTTTTCGATAATAAGCTACGATTTTTCCTTGAGGGTTAATTAAAATACTGGTGTTAAAAGGTTTAGGGCCTTTAGGGTTTCTCTCTATTATGGAACCACAGAGAAGGAAAATTTTAAGCGATGAAGCAAGTTCTGACATTCTCATGGAAGTAGGCCCTGGAATAGGCTCACAATTATGTTTAATCTCCTTTCTCCTCCCTCTCCAGGTAAATAGTTCAGGGAGAGCTATCAGATGAGCCCCCTTATAGGCTGCTTTGGTGATTAGTTTAATTGCATTTTCAATGTTCTGTAATTTGTCAGATCCCGCATTAAGTTGAATCGCAGCGGCTAATAGTTTATTCATTGGCTATGATATGCCTTCCTCAGACAAGATGTTTTTATGATATGTAGACGGATTTCTTTAAAAGAGCGTTTCATAAATCATGTACAACGGATTTGTTTAGATGATTATATGAAGGGCATTTTAAATAATGCTACCATTACCGCTTTTGAAAAGCAATGATTTCAAACTTGGGATTTCTGAGGTGA
>JAZFSJ010000153.1:0-2072 GCA_036446115.1 Thermodesulfobacteriota bacterium
TAAATTTGTCCCCGCCCTCGCTGAAGATATAGATGGTAAGGCCATCATTTAAATAGTCCACTACTGAGATGCGTGGTGTTCCGTCCTTACTGCAGGTTGCCAGGGAGCAGGCTTGTGTCTTACTGAGATAGTTGATGATCTCTTTTTCCAGTTCCTCCCTGGAGAGATACTTCCTCTCTATATTTAACCCTTTGAACGTCTGCTCAATAATCTGCTCCCTCTCTTCTTCTGTTAATTCATGAATTTCCATCGTACCTCCTTCTGTATAACCATTTATTCCGTACTATCCGGCGGGGTTTTGTTCTTTCTCTCCATAGCTTTTTCAACCATCTGATCAACGGTATCATCCCCTATATCTTCTCCTGCTTCTTTACCGATTTTTTTTACCCATTTAGCAACACTCCGGGGATCATTCTCGTCAAATGACATTTTTGAAGGGTCGGCAAGAGATTCCAGACGGCTCTCCTCGGATTTGATTACCCGGACCCGTGAGATAAGTCGTTCAACATTTTTGCTCTGGCAATGCTTGCACTGGGTATCGGATGTCTGTTGAGCGCTCAGGGAAATCATCTCGAATCTTTTTCCACACTCTTGACAACGGTATTCATAGATTGGCATCTTTTACCTCCTGCCAGGTGAAGACCTTCTCACCAAGAATTAGCTGACTTAACTTAAGGATATCAAGGTTACTCTTTTGTGCGACATTCATTAAAATAAAGTCCAGTTTTGCAGCGGCAAGCATCAAGATAAAACTTGTTTCCACTTTTGTCCTTGTCTCTCTATTAGGTGAACCAGCACCAAGATTGGAAAGGCCTGCTATGGTTCTAATTGGCTTTCCCAAAAGCTGGGGTAGAAGGCGGATTACCTCAAAAAGTTCGCGGTTATATCGTGTTCCATCCTGCCAGCTTAAGGGGACCAGTAAGGGATCGATAATTACTCTTTCTGGGGGGACTCCGTTTTCTTCTGCCTTTGCCAAAAGTTGAGATGCCACCTCTAACCTCTCATCAGCCCTTAGGGGGACCTGCCCTTTTGCGTTGATGAGGAAACCTATGATTTCGGTCTGGTACCTGGCAGCAAGGGGAAGGATGGAGTTTACTTTAGCTTCTTCCATGGAAAAACCGTTAATGATGGGAGGTTGTTTGCAGACAGCAATCCCCGCCTCTAGGACTTCTGCTTGAACAGAATCCAGTAGGAGTCTTCCTCCGAAGGTGTCCTGGACTGTTTCTATTGCGAAAGTTATAACCTCTTTGGCACTGTGTTTTAGCGGCCCAAGGTTGATGTCCATGGCGTAGGCATTGGCTTTTCTGCAGTCCTCAGCGATTTTCTTAAGTGGCAAAGGATCTTTTTCCTTTAAGGCTTTCGCTACTACAGGATTCATGATGTGCAGGTTATCGGCAATAGCAATCATAAAACAGCGCTCACTTGGCTAAAGAATTTTGTGTATAACTCGAAGGTCAGCGTCTCTTATAGAGTCCAATTAGCTCAGCAGAAGCGAGTTGGTTTTCCTTCACCTTCTTTAAGAAATCACTTTTGCTCACCGTCCCTAAATCTTTTACCTTTAAGGCATAGATGGTGAAAAAGTAGCGATGAGTTCCAGAGGGTGGACAGGGCCCTCCGTAAGATTTCTTGCCAAAGTCATTATTAACTTCCTTAGCCTCTGTGGGAAGCGGCCCTGCTTGAGGAATTTCAGAAACCGTTGCGGGAATATTATAAACTAACCAGTGGATAAAGTCACCCATAGGTGCATCCGGGTCGATGCAGGTAAGGGCAAAGCTTTTGGTCCCCTCAGGTACCCCTGACCAGGAAAGGTGAGGGGAGAGATCCTTTCCATCACAGGTAAGGATGGAAGGGATAGACTGATTATGCTTAAAGTCTTTGCTGGTTATCTCCATGGCTTCACCTCCATGAGAAAACAGTAGTAGTATAATTGCAATACTACATAAGCAAAAGATAAGCTTGTATTTCATAAGCACCTCCTTTTACCGGCAGGTGCCGAGAAAGCCCCGCCTTGCCCGCCCGGTTAAATGCGGAGCCTATTTAACTAGGGTAGGTGGGGATGAATCGGCACAATT
>JAZFSJ010000154.1:0-2993 GCA_036446115.1 Thermodesulfobacteriota bacterium
ATACTAGTAAAGTATAAGCCAGGTATTTATTCCAACAACCTGCAAGGTGAACTGTCTAAAATAGGCTGGGCAAAAATTAAGATAGCAAGAAGCAAAACCACGAACCAGGCAACGATTGAACTCAAAAAGGATCCTGATATTATTCATGTTGAGCCCAATTACTATGGTGAATTTCTCTCAGAGCCCAATGATCCTGACTATGACCAGCAGTGGTATCTGCCTAACATCGAGGCACCGGATGCCTGGGATATATCTTTAGGAAAAGATGTCATTATTGCTTTAGTTGACTCAGGCGTCGATCTAGACCACGAAGATCTGGTTGATAATATTCTACCAGATGGGTGGGATTTCGGTAATGATGACGATGATCCAAACGATGAATATGGCCACGGCACACAAGTGTGCGGAGTGATCGCTGCTATCCAGAATAATAACCTGGGTATCAGTGGAATCGCTCCTGAAAGCAAGATTCTACCCTTAAAGATAAGTGAAAGTGGTGTCCCCATTGCCTCAGCCGTAGCAGAGGCAATCCTTTATGCGTCAGACCACGGGGCAAAGATCATAAATCTAAGCCTACAATTAGGAGGTGACCCTCAAGTGGTAACAGACGCTGTTGATTATGCAGTAACTAATGGAATCCTTCTAGTTGCAGCCGCGGGACAAGATCCCCGCGGGCCAGTACGGTTTCCCGCAAATCTTGAAAATGTTATGGCAGTCTCTGCCGCTGATGACACTAATGGGTTATGGTTTAACTCTAACTACGGACCAGAGATTGAACTGACGGCTCCGGGAGAAGATATCTACACCACCAAACTCGGTGGTGGACACATTACCAGTTCAGGAACATCCCTATCAGCGCCTATGGTCTCAGCAGTTGCTGCCTTAATCATCGCTTCTCATCCACGCTTTTCCGGAGAGCAAATAAGAGAACGTCTTATTACCAATGCTGATGATTTAGGTGATCCAGGGTGGGATCAATATTTCGGACATGGGAAGGTAAACGCCTTAAAGTCCGTAAAGTCATATCCCTGCTCAGCAGAAAAAATCTATGGTGAGGATTCAGAAGAAGTAGTGATATTGAGATATCTACGAGATAACATATTGAGTAAAAGCGTAGAAGGTCGGGAAACAATCAGATTATATTATAGGTGGAACCCTGTAATAGTACGCGCCATAAAAAATGATAAAGGATTCAAAAAAGATATGAGAGAAATGATAGATGGAATTTTGTCACTGATTAAAGATTAAGCCAACTAAAGAAACATTTTACTACCAAAAAAAAGCAGGAATATAAAATGTCTCCTGCTTTTTTAAAATTGTAAGAAACTTTTTAAGGACAAACTAAATCTGCCGTTTAAGCCCCTTCTGACCCCAGTCCTCTGTTCTTTTTAACATTCATCTGATACATCCGTTAAACTGATCCCATTCTACGCCACCAAAAAAATCACTCCCTTTCCAATTAACTTGTTTCAATACTCCCTCTACACTAATGGGTTCCTTTCCCTCGGGAACAAAGATCTCTAAATAGATAGTTTCGCCTATATCAATATTATCACGTGTGTGAAATCTTATCCCCATCCCTCTACGGCTGATATCAGTGATAGTACACTTCTCTCCGTCACCTTTTTTCTCATTTAAAAAATATTGGGCCTTAAGGTGCGTATTAAATCTGCCAAATTTCCTTTTATTTTCCATTTTATTCCCCAGATTGTAACTCATTTTAATATGCCTTGTATTTCTGTTAAAGCCTGGGAACAAAAGGTTACTATTTTCTCTCATAGTGTGTCCACGCTTTCAGTAATGGTTAATTATCTTGTTGTAGCATCTGTTCCCAGAAAATTGCCTGCAATTTTCTTAATCAAAAATCCCTGCAGCGCTTTTAGGACTTTTTCTAGCTCCAGATCTCTCTCTTTATTTATGCTGCAAAGCTGAACTACTTTCCCCATGACTATTAAAACCACACTATATTGATACCCTTAATAAGACTCCCACTATATATTGTAGAGTAACAGATAAAAAATATTTGTCAAGCGTTTTATTCTGTTTTTTCATAGAACCATAATTGCATTTCCTGAGGTTTTTACCTTTCCAACTATTTATTTTATTATGAGATGATTTTTAGAAATTGAATTTCAACACAGTCTTAAAAGGGGTGGTTTTGTTTTAAGGCGTAATACCATCATACAAACCAGGCACGAAGTGATTATAGATTCCCTTTGGAATCCTGTGCGAAGTACTGGTTTATAGCAAGCAATAAACCATTTCAAACGAAACAGTTACTGAGATTAGTTCAAGACGGGATGGAGATTAAAAAAAGTTAAAAGCGTTTGAAGTAAACAAAATCTTAAAGTGGTTTTCCGGTGAGTTTATAGTTCTTTTCTAATATGCCTAAGGTATTATCTAAATGCTCAACTTCCAGTCTCTTCAAGTATTGAATGTGAAGGCCATGCTTTCTCCCTATTGTACTAAAGCTCCTGATTACACCCAAGATATTAAGGGACAATGAATCACAGTTCAAAGCCGTATTGATACCTTCAAGTGAAGGGGTAGTAAGCCTTATTAGCAGTAAATTTCTCTTTTCATAAATTTTATCATCCAGCAGGATACAGATACCGCCCTGCGATATATTTCTAAGCTCCCCTTTAAGGGGAGTTGTTGTCAGCACCCTCCTGAAATCAGGGTGCAAGTATTTTTCTCCCAGATTCAACTCTTTCAGATCCGCATTCTTTAAGTTAAGACCTGAATAGATGCCTTCTGTATACTTATGTACAGGTTTTCCTTTACTTGTTTTTTGATAAAGTATTTCCCTTACGATGTGGACTTTCCTCTTTTTTATTAAATTATAGAATTCCTGCGGTAACTCGATAAATTCTATTTCACTCTGCAACTTAAAATCATAGCGTTGATCGTATCTAGGATCCTGACACTCCACATTTACCCAAGAAGAATACACCTTCTTCACCATCACCTGGATAACGAAGTGCTTATCGTAG
>JAZFSJ010000155.1:0-27717 GCA_036446115.1 Thermodesulfobacteriota bacterium
TGGGTACTTTATGATAACTCGCAGGAAAACCCTGTCCTGCTTGAACAAGGAGGACGAGAATGACTAAAGAAAAATTGAAAGTAAAAGATGCTGACCTGGAAAAAGTCGGAGTCGCGTTGAAGCGGGCGGCAGCACGGGCGCGGGAAATCGCTCGCCGAACAGGCACACCGCTGATAATCTACAAAAACGGACATATCTTGAAAGAAATGGTAGAAAAAAAGAATGAATGAGTATCACATACTCGGAAGACAAACTGTTTGTATCATGCATCTTGCAAAAGTTTCTTCATCCTTGAAGAGGCCTCACCTCTAATTGGATCACCGTGTCCGAAAAGGCAGGTCTCAAAATCGAGTTCAGCAATCCCCTCCACCGATTTTAGCGCCTCACCATAGTCCGCACACCCCATCCTGGGCGGAAGACGCAACTCTCCCGACATATTACTCAAGGCATCACCGGTAAAGAGGAGCTTCTTATCTTTCTGATAGTAGCTCAGGCTGCCAGGAGAATGACCGGGTGAAGCTACCACCTGGATACCACCAAAACAGTCGATGGTTTCTCCTCCCTGGCAGGGAATATCCACCTCTGTCGGCTCATATTTAAAGACAAAGGTCTCCATAAAAAAAAGCGCTGTCTTGAAAAGCTTTCCCCCAAAACCTTCCCTCCCCATAGTCCAGGTCTTTTTTGCTCCTTTTACATAGTCTACTTCTTTACTGCTGGCTACAACCTTAGCCCCGCTTGCCTTTTTGAGGGCTGCTAATGATCCCATGTGGTCCATATGGGCATGGGTAATCATAATACAACTAATCTCCTCGGGGCTTCTCCCAATCTTTTTAATACCTCTTATCACATTCTCCTCTTCCCCCGGCATGCCCGTATCTACAAGGGAAAGATCCTCTCCAGTAAGAAGATAGGCATTTGCCCGCCCCGCGCTTATCAGGTAAACCCCTTCTACAACCTCTTCAAATTTTTCCATTTATTATGCCACCTATGATTTTTCAGAGTTTTGTCAAAACCAAACCACAGAGAACGCAGAGAAAAAATTAGGTATCAGTAAGTTAGATGCTTTTATCTTCCATCACCTCTGTGCGCTCTTATTTTGTTAATCTTTTTATGTCATCTATTATCCTTTATTCCACTTAATTTTCCAGAGTCAATGAATCCTAAAGAGCATATAAAACATTTATCCAGTAGAAACTTTCATGGAGAATTTTCGAGAACACAGAGTATTTCTCTGTGGACTCTGTGGTTCATGTTTTTTCCCTATTGAGTATCATTTATAATCAACCGGAATTTGTCAAGCAATTGATCACAATTATCACAACTAGTAACAAGCGCCATCACTCACCACTTAAAATATCTCCAACCCCTTTGGCCAGTTCACTATGCTCTTAACTATTATTTGCTTATATAAAGGAATATTTTTCATATATAAGCACCCTCTATTTAGTAAAGACGATACCTCCACATACTACATATAGTCATCTATTCAAATTTAAAAAGTTTTTTCTAATTTTATTTAAAATTTTTACTTGACAATTTAATAGCAGATAAGTATATTGGCATCTAGTGGTATAAAATGGTATAAAGTGGTTTAAAGATATAGGAGAAAACATGTTTCGTGGTAGATTTGAACATACTATAGACGCTAAAGGCAGGATTAGTTTGCCTGCCAAGTATAGAGAAATCCTAAGCACCAATTATGATGATCGCCTCATCGTCACCAACTTTGATAGCTGTCTGGTAGCCTATCCTTATGAAGAGTGGGTTGTACTTGAAGAAAAGTTCAGTCAACACTCCATTATGGAAGACGATGTGCAAACCTTTATACACTACTTCATCTCCGGAGCTACCGAATGCAGCATCGATAAACTGGGAAGAATGCTTATACCCCCCAATTTGAGGAAGCACGCAAATCTAGAAAAAGAAGTGGTATTTGTAGGGATGATCACCAGAATCCAGATCTGGGATAAAGGCAGGTGGGATCAAAAATTCATGGAAGCTCAAGAAAAGTTCAATCAAATTAAGGGAAAAGAAACTTTGGCGAAATTGGGCTTTTAACAACAGGGTCTATGGAAATAGTGCACACTCCAGTACTGTTAGCTAAAGCGGTCCACTACCTAAACTGCCAGGCTAATGGAGTTTATCTGGATGCAACCCTGGGGAGTGGTGGCCATGCATTTACAATCCTGAAAGATAATCCTGATATTAAGGCGCTCATCGCCCTTGATTGTGATGAGGCGGCTTTAAAGCAGGCTCGAGTAAGGCTGCAGCCATTTTCTCATAAAACACATTTCTTTCAGGAAAATTTTATTACTATAAAAAACATCCTAAAGAAATTGGAACTGAAAGAAGTAAACGGGATATTGCTAGACCTGGGAGTCTCTTCCCAGCAGTTAGAAGATCCCAATCGTGGATTCAGTTTCAGACTTAGGGGGCCGCTGGATATGAGGATGAACAAAAAACAACACACCACTGCCTTTGACTTGGTGAACACATCCTCTTTCTCTCAACTGAAACAAATCCTGATCAATAATGGAGAAGAACGCTTTGCAGCAAGAATTGCCAGAGCAATAGTACACGAGCGAAAGATAGCCCCCATCTCTGACACCTTGGAGTTAAGCAACCTCGTCACCTCAGCCATTCCTCGCAAACACCACCCAAGAAAAATCCACCCTGCAACCAAAACTTTTCAGGCCATAAGGATCGCGGTAAATAACGAACTGGAAAACCTTAAAAAAGCCATTGAAGAAGGTGTGGACCTGTTAGCTCAAGAGGGAAGGTTTTGTATTATTTCATTCCACTCCGTTGAAGACAGAATAGTAAAGCACCAATTTAGAAACCTAAGTAAAGGCTATTCTCCTTCAGAAAGATTCTTGCCCTGTAGAGAGACAGAACAGGGAAAGATAAAAATCATAACTAAAAAACCCATATCCCCGGAACCGGAGGAGATCGTAAAAAATCCCAGGGCACGAAGCGCCAAACTGAGAGTAGTAGAAAAACTATGACTACGAACAAAAAATCGTCAGGCACCCTTAAGCGCCAGAAGGTAAAAAGCAAAGTAAAGAGAAGTTTCAAGACCGCTCTCTCTCTTTTTCTGGTAATCGCTATTTTCATCTGCGGTTTGATCTTTTTTGTGTGGTCCCGGCTCCAAATCACTCATCTGGGATATCAGATATCACAGGCCAACAGTACACAACAAAGATTGCTCAAGATGAACAAACAAATGAAAGTAGAGGTAGCTTCTCTTAAATCACTCTCCCGTATCGAGAGTATAGCTAAAAATCAATTAGGACTCATTAACCCTGAACCTGGTCAGGTGATATTCATAAAATGAGAAGACCTTCCCCTAAAAGATGGTTGTCCTTGCGCATTATAGGGATCTTCTGTGTCTTTATCTTGATGTTTTCTATTATTATCCTCAGGGCATTTCAGCTTCAGATCATTGAAAGGGATAAATTCACTCAAATGCTTGAAAAACAATACCTGAAATATGTGAAGCTCCCACCCAAAAGAGGCACTATTTATGACCGCAAGAAGAGAGAGCTGGCGGTAAGCATCGAAGTTGATTCGGTATATGCCCAACCCGGAAAAATCAAGAACAAGAAAGAAATTGCAAAAAAACTCTATCCCATACTCAAAGTCAAGTATCGAAGTTTAAAAAGTATGTTAGCATCCGACCGCCCTTTTGTCTGGCTTAAGAGAAGGATAACACCTATCCAATCCACGAAGATTAAAGATCTCAAACTAGAAGGAATAGGTTTTATCAAGGAAAGCAAAAGGTTCTACCCTAACAGAGAGCTAGCCAGCCATTGCCTGGGATTCGCCGGTCTCGATTCCAGGGGACTAGAGGGTATCGAGCTTGAATATGACGACTATTTAAAAGGTGACCCCGGATATCTGATGGTTGAAAGAGACGCCCTGGGGAGAAACATTCATACGCAAAACATCAAAGAGGTAAGTGCCTCTAAAGGACACGATCTTCAATTAACCATTGATAAAACCATCCAATATTTTGTTGAAAAGGCGCTGGAGAATGGGGTCAAAAAAGCCAAGGCAAAAGCAGGGATGGCAATTGTCATGGACCCTCAAACCGGAGAGATTCTGGCGTCGGCAGTACGTCCCACCTTTAACCCCAATAATTTCTGGGACTACTCACCCTCCCAATGGAGAAATCGAGTTGTCACTGACGCCTTTGAGCCGGGCTCAACCTTTAAAATGTTTCTCATTTCCTCCGCGCTGGAAGAGGGAATCTTTCAACCTCAAGACATCTTTTACTGTGAGAATGGCTCTTACTTGCTCGAAGACAAAGTCATCCACGATGTTCATAAATATGGCTGGCTTACCCTTGCCAAAATCATTAAATATTCAAGCAACATAGGGGCCTGCAAGATAGCTGAGAATCTTGGCAAGAAAACATTCTATCGCTACATCCGGAAGTTTGGATTCGGAGATAAAACGGGTATCGATTTACCGGGAGAAACTGATGGACTGTTAACCCTGCCCTACAAGTGGTCCCGAGTACGTTTAGGCACCATCTCCTTTGGTCAAGGACTCTCTAGCTCTCCCCTTCAACTCATAACCGCATTTTCCTCCATAGCCAATCAAGGCGTGTTGATGAAACCTCATCTGGTTAAAACCATCTATAATGATAAGAGAGAAATCATCAAAGAATTTCATCCAGAAAGCAGGGGGAACGTTATTACTCAACGCACTGCCAAGCAAGTAACCTCCATCTTAAAAATGGTGGTGGAAAAAGGGGGAACCGGTGAAAACGCCTTCATCCCGGGATTTGCCATCGCGGGCAAAACCGGCACTGCTCAAAAAGTGGACCCGAAAATCAAGCGCTATTCCGACCACAAAACAGTCAGTTCTTTTATCGGTTTCCTGCCAGCAGACAATCCCAGACTCGCCATGCTAGTAATCGTCGACGAACCCCAGGGGATTTCCTATGGAGGCACTGTTGCTGCCCCTATATTTAAGGAAGCAGCCAGCCACATCATCCGGTACTTAAATATTCCTCCAAACCGGGGCAGCATGACTATGGTCAAATACCAACCCAACACCGATTCCTATCAAGGAAAAAGTGAAATTAATCACAATTATCTAAAAAGGGTATCATTGAATGAACAACCTGTTTTGCAAAGAATACCTGATTTTTCCGGCTTAAGCATAAGAGATACACTCAAAAAGGCTAAGGAACTTGACCTCAACATCGAAATCGCAGGTAGTGGCAAAGCGATAAGTCAGTATCCTTCTCCTGATAACCCCATTGAATATGATCGAAGATGCTGGGTCAAGTTCCAACCTTTATTATAAACCGATGCAACTACTCAAACTGATCGAAGGGTTAGAAATCGAAGCTGTAAAGGGAGAAACCTCTATCGACATAGAGGGCATCAGCCATAACTCGAAAGATATGGGTAAAGATTATCTTTTTGTTGCGCTTAAAGGTTCTCAAAAAGACGGGCACCACTATCTTAACCATGCTATCTCTGCCGGGGCCAGGGCAGTAATAGTAGAAGAAGATCGCAAGCTAAGAGAAGGGGTTTCTATTATTAAAGTGCCGGATACCAGGATTGCACTTGGCAAGATTTCTGATTGTTTCTACCAGCATCCTTCACGTGAGCTTAAGGTCATAGGAATTACCGGTACCAATGGAAAAACGACTGTCAGCTATCTCTTAGAATCTATTTTCAAGGCAGCAGGTCATAACCCTGGAGTAATAGGCACTATAGAATACCGTTTCGGAAAGCATCACCAGACTGCCTTTACTACCACTCCAGATGCCCTGGATTTACAAAGGGTTATGAGAGAAATGGTTGATGATACAGTCACTCACCTCGTTCTGGAAGTATCCTCTCACGCCCTGCAGCAGCACAGGGTGGAAGGAGTAAACTTTGACGTCGTAGTCTTTACCAATTTGACTGCCGAACATCTGGATTATCACGGAAGCATAGAAAATTATTCAAAGGCAAAGGAATTATTGTTCACCCATTACCTTAACCAGAGTTCAAAGAAAAAAACCTATGCAGTCATTAACCGTGATGACCCTCTGGGCAAGTCTTTCTGTACTGCAACAAAGGTTCAATTATTACGCTACGGGATTGGGGGAGAAGTTGAAATCAAGGTTAAAGACTCTCAATTGGGAAGTGACGGTCTGTCTGCCTTGATAACCACCCCTCGTGGTGAAATCACTATTCAATCTTCCCTGCTTGGAGCCTTTAATCTTTCTAATATCTTAGCCGCCGTGGGCGTTGCCATTACACAGGAGATTCCTCTGGATGTCATCACAAAAGGCATTGCCAACTTAAAAACGGTACCGGGAAGAATGGAAAAAATAGAAAGTGATGCGGGCCTTACCATCCTTGTCGATTATGCGCACACCAGCGATGCCCTTGATAATGTGCTCACCACGCTCAGAGAGCTGTGCCAAAGAAGATTAATTACCGTCTTCGGATGTGGAGGAGATCGCGATAAAACCAAGAGAGGGCCTATGGGCAACATTGCAACCAGCAAAAGTGATCTTTCCATTATCACTTTCGACAATCCCCGCACAGAGGATCCTATGGCTATTATGGAACAGATTGAAGCGGGAATCGAACGCTCTATGGTCAAGAAATACCGTTTGCAGGAATTAAAAGGCGCCAACTACTCAAAGGGATATCTTGCTATTCCCGACAGGAAAGAAGCCATTAGAGCAGCGGTTAATCTGTTACAGCCTGGCGATATAGTCCTCATCTCTGGTAAAGGACATGAGGACTATCAGATCATAGGAAGTAAGAGACATCACTTTAGCGATAAGGAAGAAGTACTAGAGGCTCTCAAGCTGAGAACCTCACAGAAAGAGACAATCCATTGACTATGAATCTTACAGCAAAAGAAATCACAAAGGCAGTAAACGGCCAGTTGATACAGGGTTCTCCCCAAAATCGCTTAAAGGGGGTCTCTACCGACTCCCGCTCCCTCAAAGCAAGGGAACTATTTATCGCACTTAAAGGTGAGCGGTTCGATGGCCACCACTTTGTCAACGATACCCTGGCAAATGGCGCCGCGGGTCTGATTGTGGAAAAAGGTTTTAACTTAAAAGAGATACCTTCGGCAAAAGAGGACGTTCCTCTCATTCAGGTAGAAGATACCCTGAAAGCCCTGGGAGACCTTGCCAGTTCCTGGATGCAGCGAAATAACGCAACTATTATAGCTATTACCGGCAGCAATGGAAAGACTACTACCCGGGAAATGGCCGCAACAATTTTAGAACACTCCCATCGGGTGTTGAAGCCTGAATATAACTGGAATAACCTGATCGGTTTGCCTCTGACCCTTTTGCGTCTTAATCAAAACCACGAGATCGTTATTTTAGAAATGGGCATGAATAGAAAAGGGGAAATCAAAAGACTTTCCCAGATTGCAAAACCCCATATAGGATTAATTACTACCATTAGTCCCGTTCATCTTGAATATCTCAAAACCCTTCAAAATGTAGCTCAAGCCAAAGGAGAACTTTTCGACTCGCTTACCTCTGAAAACCATGCGGTGATTAATGTTGATGACCCTCTAGTGGTAGAACTCGCCACGCAATGCCCTGCTCAGAAGATCACCTTCGGCATTACTACCCCTGCCCAGGTGAGCGCCACCGATATTTCTCCTGCAGAGTACAGTACAAATCATTTCACCCTGAACAGGGAAGGGAAAAGCATCCCCATAGTGCTCAAAATTCCCGGTATTCATAATATATATAACGCACTGGCAGCAGCCTCCATAGCCACTATCTTCAAACTTACCCTGGAGGAAATCAAAGCAGGTTTAGAACGTTTCACTGCTTTTCCGGCAAGGATGGAAACCATCCCTATTGGTAACAATATAAATATAATCAATGACACTTACAATGCCAACCCCAAGTCGATGGAAAGTGCCCTTAAAACCCTAGCCCATCTGAAAGGGAAAGGCAGAGGGATTGCTGTCTTAGGTGATATGCTCGAATTGGGAGAAGCCTCTTTAAATCTCCATCAACAGGTGGGTTTTCTGATAAAAACACTGGACCTGGACAAAGTATTTCTCATAGGAAACTACGCCGAAGTAGTCGCAGAAAGTGCACTCGCACAGGGAATGAATAAGAAAAAAATCCATATTGGAAAAACCCATGAGCAGATCGCACAACAACTCACAAAAGCAATAAAAGAAGACGACTGGATACTTTTTAAAGGTTCCAGGGAAATGAAGATAGAGAATATCCTAGAGCACTTTCTCAAAATGAAAAATAAAAATTCTAAGGTTTTCTCTACCACAAAAACAGTAACTATGGATTACCACTGTTAGCCAGAACATGATGTTCTCTTCCACACACAGGATATGTGTAATAATAGCATTTGATAGTGGTTGCATATTTTCCTAAGTCCAAAGATAACGAGAAAGGAATTGTATCATGTCAAAGTTAACAAAATACAAAAAGTCTCTTTTGACACTTGCCGTCAAGGCTGATCAAAAGAGTTGCTTTCCTAAAAAAGGGCAAAAAATCATCTATGAAAAAGAAGAAGCTGAGATTATAAGCGTAAAACCTTTGTTTGTCATAAAAACCAGAAATCGTGTTATTTGCGGTGCCTTACAAGAGCGATTCGAGTACATATAGACATGTAAAATTGATGAACTCGTAAAAAGTCAGAAATTAGACGACAAACTAAAAAGCTCCAGATGCAAGGCGCGAGAATCTTTAGGAATGAGGCGTACTGAGGAGTACGTCGGAATGACTAAAGATGAAGCGCAACGCAGCAGATGGACTTTTTACGAAGTCGTCAAAATTAGATGTTAACTACTATATAAGGAGATGGTCATGGCTGAAAAACATGCACCACAAATCTTGGTAGTTGATGATGAAAAAGATATCAGAGACATAACGGAGGCCTTTCTGATGTTGAACGGATATGAGGTTGACACGGCTCAAAATGGAAAAGAAGCCTTAGATAAAATATTAGCCCATCACTATGATGTGGTTATTACAGATCTGCAAATGCCTAAGATGAATGGGTTGGAATTATTAGAAAAAATCTCCCACACTAAATCAAATCCTGTCACCATAGTAGTAACAGGGTATGCCGTTAAAGAATCTGATTTTTCCCAGGAACCCTTTGCGCATATACGCAAACCCTTTTCTCACCAACAGCTTATCCAGGTTGTGCAAGAGGGGTTAAAACAAACACCGGTTTAAACTAAAAAACTCACTCAACGAGAATTATTCCTATGCTTTACCATTTACTCTATCCTCTCCATGAAATTTACAGCCTATTTAACGTATTCCGCTACATCACCTTCCGGACTATTTACGCAATAATTACTGCCTTAATGATTACACTCATCCTGGGACCTTGGGTTATTAAAAAACTTCAATTACTCAATGTAAAACAATACATCAGAGAAGACGGACCAGCTGCCCACCTCAACAAAAGTGGTACTCCTACCATGGGAGGAATCCTAATTTTACTCTCCTTAACCATTGGCACTTTGTTCTGGGCAGATTTGACCAACATTTACGTCTGGACTGTCCTTATTACAACCTGGGGATTGGGCATTATAGGGATAATCGACGATATGAAAAAGTTAAGAAGCAAAAGTTCCAAAGGCATTCCCGCACATTTTAAACTCTGGGGCCAGATTATTTTAGGAATTGCACTAGGCACTTTTATCTATCTCTTTCCCGATTTTGATAAAAACCTCACCCTACCCTTTTTTAAGAAGGTTTCCCTCAATCTGGGATTATTTTACATCCCCTTTGTGATGATAGTTATAGTCGGCACCTCTAACGCGGTGAACCTCACCGATGGGCTGGACGGACTGGCCATAGGCCTGGTCTTGATTGTTACTGCAACCTATCTTTTATTCTCCTATTTTGCAGGTCACATTGAGATAGCCTCCTACCTCCAGATCCCCTACATCGCAGGCAGCGGAGAGTTAACCATTTTCTGCGGGGCTATACTGGGAGCTGCCATCGGGTTTCTCTGGTTTAATACTTATCCTGCTCAGATCTTCATGGGGGATGTGGGTTCTCTTGCACTAGGTGGTGCACTGGGTACCGTGGCCATTATCAGCAAACACGAAATTCTCCTGGCTATCGTAGGAGGGATATTTGTTATAGAGGCACTCTCCGTCATCTTTCAAGTTGCCTCATATAAATTAAGAAAAAAGCGGCTCTTCGCAATGGCTCCGCTTCACCATCATTATGAACTGAAGGGATGGGCTGAACCTAAAATTATTGTCAGATTCTGGATCATTGCCGGCATTTTGGCCTTAGTGGCAATTAGTACTTTGAAATTGAGGTAAGCAAACTACCACACGTGAAACGGGTGGCTTTGTTTTACGGCCAAAGGCCGTGAAACAAAGGAAGCACGAAAGTGCTTATGTTTTCTTTTGCGACCCCGTGCAAAGTACGGGGTTTGAAAAGCAAACAATCTAATAAGGAACTATTTATTTCATGGATTTATCCAACAAAAAAGTCCTGGTCGTGGGATTGGGCGCTACTGGTAAGTCGACTTCCCTTTTTCTAAAAGAAAAGGGGGCTAAGCTTACCGTCAGTGAGATGAGAAGCGAAGAGGAGTTGTTACCTACTCTACAAAGGCTTAAGAGTCTGGGCATAGCGGTAGAAACGGGAGAACACAGGCTGGAAACATTTTTAGCTGCAGACCTCATCGTTGTAAGTCCTGGGGTCCCCTTAGCTATTCCTCCTCTAAAGGCAGCAGCCGAACGGGGGGTAAAGATAGTAAGTGAAATAGAACTTGCTTCCCAGTATATCGAAACCCCCATTATTGCGGTAACAGGTACTAACGGGAAAACAACCACCGTTAACCTCATTGCTGAAATCTTTAAGGCCTCCGGCAAAAGGATTTTTCTGGGGGGCAATGTAGGAACTCCCCTCATTGAATATGTGTTACACCAGCGCCAAGATGATTATATCATCGCTGAAATAAGCAGTTTCCAACTGGAAGGGATACAGGGTTTCAAACCTTATATTAGTGTGCTTCTAAACATTCAACATGATCATCTCGACCGATATTCCTCTTATGAAGAGTATATCACAGCCAAGGCTAGAATATTTATGAACCAGAGCAACAAAGAATACGCTATTCTCAACGCTGACGATACAGAGATACAAAAGTTATCCTCCTCTATTAATGCCTCTATCCTCCACTTCAGTTGTGGAAAAGAGGTTACCCCTGGCATCTACTGTAGAGATCATCTCCTCTATTTAAACAACGGTACCGGTCAAACACGATTTACCCTCGGCAATCTTCATCTTAAAGGTACACACAATCTGCACAATATCATGGCAGCGGCAATTGCAAGTAAGCTCTGTGGATGCCCTCCGGAAAAGATAAAACAGGTCATAGAAAACTTCAAAGGATTACCTCACCGCCTCGAATTCTTAAAAGAAAGTCATAACATTAAGTTCTACAATGACTCTAAAGCAACAAACGTCGGCTCAGTCATAAGAGCGCTTGAAGCCCTTAATCCTCCCTTGATCCTTATTGCAGGCGGAAAGGACAAAGGGGGAGATTATCATCCCCTGATACCTCTCATGAAAGAAAAAACAAAAGCCCTCATTCTTTTGGGTGAGGCTAAAGAAAAAATGCACCAGGCACTAAAGACATCAACGTCAACCTTCCTGGTTGATACACTCGAAGAAGCAGTTAAACGAGCCCTGAAACAGGCATCACCCGGTGATACTGTACTATTATCCCCTGCCTGTTCCAGTTTCGATATGTTTCAAAATTATAAAGAACGGGGGAATGCTTTCAAGCAACTGGTTAATACCCTCACGTGAAACTCTCAGCAAGGTAAGTATCGTGGACTCACGCAAACTCCATAACCGTTTACTGCTTCTGATCGTGTTTGCCCTTGTGGGTACTGGTATTGTCATGGTCTATAGTTCAAGCTCTATTTCCGCCGACACCAAATTTGGTGATAGCATTCATTTTCTCAAAAGACAATCATGCTTTGCGCTCATTGGCCTCCTTCTTATGTTTTTTGTTATGAACATCAGATATCAGGTTTTACAACGATTGGTATACCCCATCATTATCATCAGTTTCCTCCTCTTGACCCTTGTCTTAATCCCGGGAATTGGTACTACCATAGGGGGCTCCACCAGGTGGTTTAGAATAGGACCGCTTTCTTTTCAACCTTCAGAGCTCGCAAAACTTGCCCTGGTTATTTTCCTTGCCTATTCCTTATCTAAAAAGGAAAAGACGATTAAATCATTCTCCATTGGATTTCTTCCCCATTTGATCGTTACCCTTGTAATGTCTGGGTTGGTTCTCTTGCAGCCAGACTTTGGGGCAGCCATGATACTGTTGTTTCTCTTTTTCATCCTGATGTTTGCGGCAGGAACCAAAATCAGATATCTCACTTCTCTCCTGGGTGTAATGTCGGTGGGGTGTTACTTTCTTATAACGTGTGTAGGTTACCGGTTAGACCGGATTACCGCCTATCTCAACCCCTGGGAAGATCCTACTGCTACGGGTTTTCAGATTATTCAGTCCTTCCTGGCCTTTGGGTCTGGCGGACTGTGGGGGGCCGGGCTCGGTAATGGGAAGCAAAAGTTATTCTACCTTCCCGAACCCCATACCGACTTCATTTGTTCGATTATCGGAGAAGAGCTGGGTTTTATTGGAATACTCTTTGTTATCATCCTTTTTATCACACTATTTTTCTGCGGACTAAAGATTGCCCTTAAGGCACCAGATCTCCTTGGTACTTATTTGGCACTGGGTATTACTTCTCTCATATCGTTACACACGGTAATCAATCTGGGAGTTGTCATGGGGCTTTTGCCCACTAAGGGGTCTACCCTCCCCTTTATCAGTTACGGAGGTACGTCCCTGGTGGTCAACCTCATTGGTATAGGAATTTTATTGAATATCTCTTCACAATTACCGGTGAAACGCAGGGTATGAAGATAATAATCGCTGCTGGTGGAACGGGAGGACATTTGTTTCCAGGAATCGCTCTGGCGGAAGAGTTCATAACAAAAAATGAAACTAATAAGGTGCTCTTCATAGGGACAACGAGAGGAATGGAAAAAAGCATTCTTTCCCGAGAAGGGTTTAACTTTGAGGCTATCGAGTCTTCTGGTTTAAAAGGGAAAAATCCATTCAACCTACTTAAATCTTTATTTCTTATCCCCCAGAGTATTTTCCAATCTATTATGATTATAAAAAGATTTAACCCTGATTTAGTAATCGGTTTGGGGGGATATGTTTCCGGTCCTGTTGTCTTAGCTGCATATCTTATGGGCATTAAAACAGCCATCCATGAACAAAATACCCTGCCAGGCTTTGCTAACAGGATGCTGGGCAAAATAGTCCCGCTGATCTTTGTTTCTTTTGAATACACTTTGTCCTGCTTCCCTAAAAGCAAGGCTAAAATGTTGGGTAATCCCATAAGAAAGCAATGTCTTAAAGGGATAGTCCCCTCTTCTTCACAACCGCCGTTTACTTTACTGATTGTGGGAGGAAGCCTCGGTTCTCATCAGATTAATAGTGCCGTGATTGATGCCCTAAATCATCTGCTTCCAATTCGAGATAAAATAAAGATCATCCATCAAACGGGTGAAAGCGATCTTAAGTCAGTCAAAGAAGCTTATCAAAGCAAGGGGTTTTCCGCTGAAGTGGTCACCTTCATCGATCAGATAGACAGCGCCTACCAGCAGGCTAATTTGATTATTTGTCGGGCAGGAGCAACCACTCTTGCCGAGCTGATGGTTCATCACAGGGCATCTATTCTCATTCCCTATCCTCTGGCAGCGGACCATCATCAGCACCTTAATGCAAAGGTCCTTGTCAGTCAGCATGCAACTCAGATGATTGACCCTGACCAATTAACGGGGAAGCGGTTAGCCGAGTTCGTTTTACAACTTTATCATCACCCCGAACAATTATCGCAGATGGAAAACAATGCCGGTAAAATGGGAAGGCCAAGAGCCGCTCAAGAGATCGTTGATTACTGTTACAAGCTTATAGCTTAGGGAAAAAATGTATCAGCACATAAAACACATTTACTTTGTGGGAATAGGAGGAGCAGGAATGAGTGGTATTGCTGAAGTATTACTCAACCTGGGATACAAAGTAAGTGGTTCCGATCTTAATCTTACGGACACTACCGAAAGATTACAACGATTGGGGGCAACTATCTATCATGGACACAGCGAAAAACATATTACTGATGTAGATGTGGTGGTAACCTCCTCGGCAATCAAATCTGATAATCCTGAATCCCGTGCAGCACGGAGTAAGGCTATTCCGGTGATCCCTCGGGCTGAAATGCTTGCCGAATTAATGAGGTTGAAGTACGGCATTGCGGTGGCGGGTGCTCACGGAAAAACCACCACTACCTCCCTCATCGCCGTGGTACTCGATAAAGGAGGAATCAGCCCTACAGTAGTTATTGGCGGCAAGCTCAATACCACCAATACCAATACAATCTTAGGCACCGGAGATTTTCTGGTTGCCGAGGCAGATGAGAGTGATGGTTCTTTTCTGAAGCTTTCCCCTACTATTGCAATAATTACCAATATTGATGCTGAACACCTGGAGTACTATCAGAGCATAACTGATATCAAGCGAACCTTCGTCCAATTTGCCAACAAGGTTCCTTTCTATGGGCTTACCATTCTTTGCCTGGACAACGAACACGTGCAAGGCCTCATACCTCAGTTGGAAAAACGATATCTGACCTACGGATTGACCCCTCAGGCAGATCTGCAGGCGAGAGAAGTTGCCGTTAAGGGACTTTCTACCACCTTTAAGGTTTGCTACCACAATGAAGAGATTGGAACAATAGAACTTAAAATGCCCGGCACACATAATGTCTACAACGCACTGGCAGCAATCGCCACTGCATTAGAACTTGACCTTAAGTTTCCTGTAATAAAAGAAGCTCTTGAGACCTTTGAAGGTGTGCAAAGGAGATTCCAGGTTAAAGGAGAGTTCAATAAGATCACCCTAGTTGATGACTATGGACATCACCCTACAGAGATCAAAGCGACCTTGAGTGCCGCTAAAAGTATATGGGAAAGAAGATTGGTAGTTATCTTTCAGCCTCACCGTTATACCAGAACCCGGGATTTATTTAAGGATTTCTTAAGTGCCTTCAATCAAGCTGATCTTCTTCTTATCACCGATATCTACCCGGCAGGTGAAGATCCCCTGCCTGGGATAACGGCAGAGAATCTTTTCCATGGAATCAAAGAACACGGACACAAGCATGTCTTCTATCACTCCCAAAGAGAAGAAGTCTTAGATCATCTTCTGAAGCTGCTTAAGCCGGGAGATGTAGTCATCACCCTAGGGGCAGGAAATATCTGGGAGTTGGGAGAACAGTTGTGTCAAAAAATCAAGGAATTATGATGAGTGTTCTTTCATGCAGCAAAATGCATTAAAGGAACTGCACAAACTGGTGAGGGGAAAAATAGTGTGTAATGTTCCCCTTAGTCGATACACCTCTTTGCGAGTAGGTGGCCCTGCAGAAATAATGATTTATCCTTTAAATATAATGGAACTTCAAAAGGTAATAAATTTCAGTCACACTTACAAAGTCCCCTACTTCATCCTGGGTAGAGGTACCAACCTCTTAATAAAGGATGGTGGTGTAAGAGGTATAGTGATTAAGCTGTCTCGCAGTTTTAAAAAGATAAAAATAGTTGAAACACTGCGAAATCATACCAGGCTACTGGTAGAATCCGGCGCATCTCTACGAAGACTCCTTAACTTCTCCGCAGAAAAGGGGCTTTCAGGTTTGGAATTTTTAAGTGGTATTCCCGGCTCAACGGGTGGTGCCCTATGGATGAACTCCGGTGCTTACGGAAGGCAAATGCAGGATGTTACTGAATCCCTCACCCTGATGACCCCAAAGGCAGAAGTGGTAGAAAAAAAGAGGACTCAATTAAACTTTGACTACCGTCAGCTGCGGCTGCCAACCGGCACAATCATTATGAATGCACTGATCCGGACAAAACAGGAAAACCCAAAAAAAATAACAGCTGAAATTGAAAAAAACAAAAAATGGCGAAGTAAAAACCAACCCCTAAACCTGCCCAGTGCAGGATCTGTATTCAAGAATCCTCCTGGTAAATCAGCAGGACAATTAGTGGAGCAGGCAGGTCTTAAAGGACTTCAAGTGGGTGAGGCCAAAATATCAGAAAACCATGCAAACTTTATCATCAACCGGGGTACCGCAACTGCAGAAGATATACTCTCACTTATGAAGATCATGCAAAACAGAGTTTACCAGGTAACAGGAATAAGGCTAGAGTCAGAAATAAAGATAGCAGGAGAAAGTGAAAGACCTGGCTAACACAACTCACAAAGCCAAAAGAATTGGAGTTCTAATGGGTGGCATTTCTGCTGAACGGGAAATATCGTTGCGTACAGGTCAGACCATCCATAAGGCCCTGCGCAAGAAAAAATATAAGGCCTATTCTATTGATGTTACAAAATCGTTGGCACAAACACTCATTAAAAAGAAGATTGAGGTAGCTTTCATAGCCCTTCATGGCAAGTGGGGAGAGGATGGTACTGTCCAGGGGATGTTGGAGATTATGCAGATACCCTATACCGGTTCGGGTGTGATGGCCAGTGCTCTTGCTCTCAATAAGGGAATGACCAAGATAATTTTGAGTTACCATCGTCTCCCCACCCCTGATTTTCAAATTGTAAAGGCTGAAGAAATCAAACGTGCAGATTTTCGTCAAGAAATAAAAATTCCCTTTCCTTTAGTAATTAAACCAATTTCTGAGGGCTCAACTATTGGCACCACTATAATTAAACAAAAAAGAAGTCTACAAGATGCCTGTGAGCATGCAGCTCAATTTGATCAGCATATTCTGATAGAACAATTCATAGAAGGCAAAGAAATTACCACAGGAATTTTAGATGGTAGAGCACTTCCTTTAATCGAGATTGTTCCAAAATCTGGTTTTTACAATTTTCAATCTAAATACACCCCCGGCAACACCGAGTATATTATACCCGCTCGGGTAAATCAAAGTGTGGCCCGAAAAATCCAACAACTGGCAGTCAAGGCATATCACGCTATTGGTTGTGAGGGGGCTGTACGAGTGGATTTCATGGTGACTCACAAAAGGGAAAAACCCTATATCCTGGAAATCAATACCATACCGGGCATGACTGAGACCAGCCTGCTTCCCATGGCGGCTCAGCATGCGGGAATAAGTTTTGAAGACCTGGCTGAAAAGATGGTGCTCACTGCTCGATTAAAAGGAGATAATCCTGAGGGGTGGCTTAACGATATGAACTGATCCATAACTCTTAAATAACTAGAATAAAAGCCACCCCTCATTCTTAAATAACATACTGTATAAGGGAAAAAATGATAAGAAACTACCGAAAAAAAACCCTTAGTAGATCAACCAAGGGGAAAAGAAACGTAACACACGCTTTCCAACTTTGTCTTAAGTGCACAGCAATGATCTTATTGATCGCATCCGCCTTTTTTATCTCAAATATTCTGTACAAAAAGATCTCACAATTGTCCTATTTTAAGCTAAGAAAGGTTCAGGTTGAGGGATGTTTCAGACAGACCCCAACTCAAATTCTATCCATGGCCGGTATCCAGCCCCAAGTTAATTTACTCTCCCTTGATCTTAAGCATATCTGCCAATCCATAGAAAATTCACCCTGGGTTGAAAGGGCAAAGATCAAACGAATATTACCAAACCAGCTGGATATCAGCGTCATTGAGAGGAAAGTGGCAGCTCTGATCAATTTAAAACAGCTCTATCTGGTCGATAAGAAAGGGAGTGTATTCAAAAGGGCAGAAAAGGAAGATGGATTAATGTTCCCCATCTTAACGGGGGTTACCTGGAACAATCTAATGAACCATCAGCAAATTTACACCCCTTTAATCAAACAGGCACTTACACTTATGGACTGTTTTGAAGAAGCAGGAATACCACTTGCCCGCATTTCCGAGATTCACTTAGATATCACCTATGGTCTGACGGTTTTCACTACCCATTACGCTGCTCAAATAGAAATGGGGTCCCCTCCTTATCAGGGAAAATGCAAACGTTTATGCACAATACTGCGTGATCTTGAGCAGAAAGATCTTCTTCCTCAAAACATAGATCTCAACTACAATAATAAAGCCTTTGTTAAGAGCACACCTAGATACGAAACAATTAAACCTATTAAGAAAGGAGGTGATGGAAAATGGGGAAAAATGGAAATCTAATCGTCGGACTGGATCTCGGGACAACCAAGACCTGTGCGATTATCGGGGAGTTTAAGAAGGATGGTATTGATATTATCGGTTGCGGCAGTACCCCCTCCAAGGGTCTACGGAAAGGTATGGTAGTAAACATCGAAGAAACGGCAGAATCCATCAATAAAGTAGTGGAAGAGGCAGAATTGATGGCAGGTTGCAGAATAACTACCGTCTATACCGGGATTGCAGGCAGTCACATTAAAGGACTCAACAGCCATGGAGTCATCGGGATAAAGGATCATGAGGTGAGAAGGAACGATATCGACAGGGTCATTGAAGCTGCTAAGGCACTGGCTATCCCCTTAGACAGGGAGATAATCCATGTCATCCCCCAAGAATTCGTTGTTGATGAACAGGATGGTATCTACGATCCCTTGGGAATGTCAGGAGTGAGGCTGGAAGCAAAGGTACATCTGGTCACTGGTGCGGTAGCTTCTGCACAAAACATTGTTAAATGCGCCAACCGCAATGGTCTGGCAGTAAAGGAACTAGTTCTCCAGCCACTTGCGTCCTCTGAATCCACTCTGGAAGCTGATGAAAGAGAACTTGGTATCGCGTTAGTAGACATCGGTGGGGGCACTACCGATATCGCAATCTTGCAGGGAGGGAGTATTCGATACACCTCTGTACTTCCTCTGGGGGGAAACCATCTCACCTCAGATATCGCGGTAGGGCTCAAAACCTCCCTCAAACAAGCTGAAGAAATTAAAGTGCAACACGGATGCAGTTCAAGTGCTTCCACTGAAAAGGAAGAAACTATTGAGGTTAGCTGTATGGGGGGAAGGCCACCACGAACGACTTCTCAGAGATTTCTCTGTCAGATTATCCAATCACGGGTGGAAGAAATATTAAACCTGGTTGACAAAGAAATCATTAGATCAGGTTATAAGGAGCTCCTAGCCTCAGGAGTGGTGCTCACAGGCGGCACTGCACTACTTGAGGGAATAGTCGAAACTGCTGAACGCATCCTAAATCTCCCTGTGAGAGTGGGATATCCCAATACTGTGGGGGGATTATCGGAAATCGTAAAGAGTCCTATATATGCAACAGCCGTAGGTCTCATCCTCTATGGCAGAAGTTACGAATCAGATTCCAAGAGAAATGGAAATAAGAATAGATTAGCCAAGATAAGCCAAAGCATGAAAAATTGGTTTGACGAAGTCTTCTAAAAAAATGAAATTGGGGTAGTACAATCACATCACCCTTACAAAAGGAGGGAAATATGAGTTTATTTGAGATTGAAGAGGATATAGGACAAGTTGCTAAAATCAAAGTTATCGGTATTGGCGGTGGCGGGTGTAATGCTGTTAATACCATGATAACCTCTCACTTAGAAGGGGTAGAATTTATCGCTGCCAATACCGACCTCCAGGCCCTAGAAAGCTCACTTGCCACTACAAAACTGCAGTTTGGTGCCAAATTGACTAAAGGACTGGGGGCAGGAGCAAATCCTGAAATTGGAAGGAGTGCTGCCATAGAGGATGCGGATAAAGTGAGAGATGCACTAAGCGGAGCCGATATGATCTTTGTCACTGCCGGCCTGGGCGGAGGAACAGGTACTGGCGGAACACCCGTTGTAGCAGAGATCGCTAAAGAACTGGGAGCTCTTACCGTGGCGGTAGTTACTAAACCCTTTATCTTTGAGGGAAAAAGAAGACAGCGCAGCGCTGAAAAGGGCCTGGAAGAAATCAAAAAGTATGTCGATACGCTCATTACCATCCCTAACCAGCGATTGCTCAGCATAAGCGATGAGAATCTTTCTCTCGTAGATAGTTTTAAAAAGGCTGATGAGGTGTTACTCCATGCTGCAAAGTCTATTTCTGATCTCATCACCATTCCCGGTTTAATCAACCTCGATTTTGCCGATGTGAAAACCATTATGTCCGAAATGGGGATGGCCTTCATGGGAATGGGAGTTGCCTCGGGAGAAAACAAAGCGACGGAAGCAGCACAAAAGGCTATATCAAGTCCCCTGCTGGAGGATATTTCCATTAACGGCGCACAGGGATTACTCATTAATATCACGGGCGGAAACGACCTTGCTTTGCATGAGGTAAATGATGCCTCAAGTATGATTCAGGAAGAAGCCCATGAAGATGCCAACATTATCTTTGGTGCCGTCATCGATCCTAAAATGGAGGGGGAAATCCGCATCACGGTAATCGCAACCGGCTTTGGAGCTTTTGAAGAAAATAAGTTCACCAATCTGAAAAAGACCATGTCTTCCCTTCCCGAATCAGTTGACGATCACGATTTCCCCGCGTATTTAAGGAATGAGATGAACAGTGAAGCACTAGAGGTAACGAAGGTGGGCACCATCGTCAGTGAATTTGTGACGGATGACTATGATATCCCCACTTTTTTAAGAAACGACGTGGAACTGGAGCCAAGCGATGCTTGACCTTAAGGAGACAAAGCTTTATACTATTAACCATCCTTAACAGGTCGTATATAAAGTTTATGTATATGCATCGCTTAGATGAACAGATTACCGTCTCGTAAATTATTGAAAAAGGCTAATGCCTTACTCTCTCAAGAGAAAGGAGCGGCTAAAAAACCCTGGAACAGTAAAACTACTGTGGCGCTAGTTTATCCCAACAGGTACTATATTGGGATGTCCAATCTTGGGTTCCAGGGTGTCTATCAAATACTCAACAATCTGCCCGATACGCTATGCGAAAGGGCCTTTTTACCTGAGCAGGAAGAAGGATGGGAGCTAATAAGATCACAAAGTGTTCTCTTCAGCCTTGAGTCATTCCATCCCTTACGTGACTTCCACCTTATTGCCTTTTCCCTCTCCTTTGAAAATGACTACTCAAACATTTTAACCATTTTGGAACTCGCCCATATTCCACTACTTTGCAACGAGAGAGGAGATAAATACCCTCTCATTATAGCAGGGGGTATCTGTGTCTTTCTCAACCCGGAACCTTTAGCAGATTTTATTGACCTTTTCATCATCGGAGAAGCAGAAGAAGTGCTTCCCAAGCTTATCTACACCTACCAGCACTACCGAGATAAATCTACCAGCAAGGAGGCTCTCCTCGCCCACCTGGCCCAGATTGAAGGGGTATACGTGCCCAGATTCTATGAAGTCCACTATGGCCCTTCAGGTACCATTGAATCTTTTAAACCCAAAGGGGAAGCACCCCAAAAGATAAAAAGAAAAGCCACTAGAGACCTTGAACCATTCCCCCTCTACTCTTCAATTATCACCCCTGACACAGAGTTTGGTAACATGTTCTTGATGGAAGTAAGTCGTGGATGTTCACACCGCTGTAACTTCTGTGCCATCGGATGCGTGTACCGACCTTACCGCAGGAGAAGCCTTAAAGAACTGAAGGTGACCGCTACCACAGGGTTACAACAAAAGGCCAAAATAGGCCTTATCGGAGCTACTCTCACAGACCATCCTCAGTTTATCTCCCTTTGCAATTTTATTATTCAAGAGGGAGGGAAGTTCTCTGCAACCTCCATGAGAATAGATTTAGTCAATGAGGAGTTATTAAAGCTGCTTAAAAAAAGTAGGCACCAGACCATCACCCTCGCCCCCGAAACAGGATCTGAACGACTGAGAAGAGTGATACAAAAACACCTTACCGATGAACAAATCTTCAGCACAATAGAGATGATAGCGGAATACCGCTTCCGCTACCTTAAGCTCTATTTTTTAATCGGCCTTCCCACAGAAAAGGCGGAAGATATTGAACAGCTCATTGAACTGGTAAGAAAAATTAAACACCACCTGACTAAAGCACAGCCCCGTTCCAAACAACCAGAGACTATCACCTTAAGTATTAATCCCTTTATTCCTAAACCCTCAACGCCCTTTCAATGGCATCCCCTCGAACAGGTAACTATCCTCAAAAGCAAACTCAAGAAGATTCAAAAAAGCCTGAAGAAAGAAAAGAAGGTAGTAGTTACCTGGGACCTGCCTAAGTGGAGTTATCTCCAGTGTTTACTCAGTAGAGGGGACCGAAGGGTAGGAAAAATCCTTATGGCTGCGCACCAGCTTAAGGGAAGCTTTCTTAAGGCATACAAACAAGTAGATATCAACCCGGACTTTTATACTTATCGGCAAAGAGAAATCGATGAAATATTTCCCTGGGATTTCATCGACCACGGTGTGAGTAAAAAGTCCCTCGCCTCAGAATATAAAAAGTCCCTCAAAAAAAACGAAACCACGAAGAACATAAAGTAGTTAAACCAAAAAGGTAATACAAAAACCACATCCTGTATCTAGTACTCAGCATCCAGAAGATTAATTCCCTAATTCCCACAGAAATCAAGGAATTTATTCGATCAAATTAATGCCAAGAGTTTATCTTGAATTTATAGAGCTATATAGAGGCATTTCAAATAGATAGAAAATTTCTAAGTGGCAATGGACTTTTTCTTGAGGGTATTGCGGGAGACCTTAAGAAGCTTTGCTGCCTTACTCTTATTGCCCTTTACCTTTTTAATCACTGTATTGACATACAAAGACACTACTTCATCTAAAGATAAAAATCCACCATTTAGCAAAAGAGATTCTAAGGTCATTGACTTCTTGTTAACATTAAATTCCAAATCTTTCATAGAAATGCTTTCAGATTGGGAAAGGATAACAGCGTGTTCAAGAAAGTTCTTTAATTCACTTATATTGCGAGGCCAGTCATAAGATTCCAGATAATTTTTCACATCAGGGTCAACCTTCACCACCTTTTTGCCATATTTCTTATTAAAACTCTTGATAAAATGCATTGCCAAGGGAACAATATCATTTATACGTTTTCTCAAAGGAAGAATATGAATTGAACGTCTGTTGATTTTTTGATACAACTCTTTGCTGAATTTCCCCTTGTCAACCAGGATTTTTAAGTTCCCATTAGTCGCAGCAATAATGCGTTTATCATTGGGAGAGCTATCTGCCTCTCCTTTTTTTACAGACTTTTTGCTCTTAAGTAATTTCAGTAATTTTGCCTGATCACCTTTAGAAAGGCATTCTATATTAGAGAGAAAAAATGTACTTCCTTCTGCGATATAAGTTTTTTCAAGCTTCTCCTTATAACTATCAGTTCCTTTCTGCACACCAAACAGCTGGGTATCTAACAACTTTGAATTTCTATCTTCGCAATTGACAAACACAAATGGAAACATAAACTGATGGCTTTTAATGCAGATGAATTTTGCCAGAAATTCTTTCCCCGTACCCATTTCTCCTGTAATCAATATGGGGGAATTTCTTTCTTCAACAAGCTTTACTGCATGCTGATATGTCTCTTTCATGCTCTTGCTCACAACCACCAATTCAGATTTTTCCAATTTATCCAAGTACCGAAGCCTTAACTCCTCTATTCTCTCCTTATAATACTTAATCGATAAACACTTATCCAGGACAATCCTTATTTCTTCCAAATCATAAGGTTTAACAAAATAGTATTCCGCCCCTGACTTCATTGCACCTATGCCTTGTTCAACAGAACTAACTATAGGGAAAATAATAATATTTTCTCTGCTCTTTTTAATCTTTTTTAAGACTTCCATCCCACCATGATCAGAAAGATTAAGTGCCACAAAAACCAAATCTGGCTGTTCCTTTTTTATAGATGTTAAAGCCTTTTTCACTGAATTGGAAACGACTACCTGGTGCCCGCTCCTGGTGAGAAAATTTATTAGGGCACTATGATCAACCTCTTTCCCATCAACTAACTGTACCTTGATACCCATCAAAAAATCCTTTCCGCTAATCTACATTATATGCATATTATACTGCCCATAGGATGAAAAACAGTTCTTGAAGAAACAATCATTATCTCTTTTCTTCCTACATCCATAACTTTAGGAATACCTTCCCTTTCGAAAGAGGCTTTAAAGGTATGAAACCATATAATCGGATTGCACAGAAGGGTTTTCTTTGTTTGGTACACGTGTGGATTAAAGCGAAGATACGAAAATGAGAAATATCTCCTTGAGGAAAAATAAAATATAATTTCTAGAAGTAAAAAATAACCCCCTCCCCTTCTGTACCCTTAAAAAAATAAAGTAGCAAGCAAATTAGCAAATTCTTTTTTTTAAGTCAAGAAATTTAAAAAATATTTTTGCATAAAAAAATACCCTTGATTTCGCAGTATTTTTTTGACATGCTATTTCTCAATCACTGAGAGAATCAAACCAAAGATGTCATATAAAAAAAACTCTTTTTTAAAAACTCTGAAAACTGATTCCCCTATGATCAGAAAGGGTTTTATTGTTTGCTTTGAAAACCCCGTGCTTTGCACGGGGTCGCAAAAGAAAACTATAGGCACTTCGTGCCTACTTTGCTGCACGGCCTTTGGCCGTAAAACAAAGCCACCCGTTTCACGGGTGGTAGTTTACTAAAAAGAATTCACTCTGGAACACAAAAAGAAATAAGACTACATCACAACTACAGGGAGGATACAGATGGATGAGATACTATCTATGATTTTTAAACTTTTATTGTCTGCCCTCCTGGGAGGTTTGATTGGTCTGGAAAGGGAAATACATGCCCGGGCAGCAGGGTTTAGAACCCATATCCTGGTGGCTACAGGTTCTACTTTGATTATGATGGTCTCCCAATACATGTTTACCCTTTACCAAGACCAAACTGCTAGCACCATAGTCAGATTAGACCCCGGAAGGATCGCTGCTATGACTATTACGGGGATCGGTTTCCTGGGAGCAGGGACTATTATCCAGTCAAAGGAAATCATAAGAGGACTAACAACCGCTGCCTGCTTGTGGATCATAGCCGCGGTGGGCCTGGCAGTGGGCTGCGGCTTCTATCTGCCCGCCATCACCACCTGTATTATTGCCCTCATTTCACTCTACCTCCTCCATCATCTAGAAAATATTTTAAAGAAAGACTGGTATAGAAAACTCACACTTATCGCAGATGACAGAGATGACCATTTCTCATCCATAGAAGAGGTACTCACTGCTCACCACATACATATCCTTAAAGTTGGATTCGACAAGAACACAAATCAAAAAGAGGTCACTTACCATATCGACCTTAGGATGAAGAAGGATCTCAGAGATTTTAAGATTATCCATGATCTGGCCAGGATATCCGGATTAAAAAGACTCCAGTGGCTTTGAACTACTAACAAGAAGAGGTATTTTAAAAAGATGAAAAAGATTTTTGTAAATGAGCTTAAAGAAAATGAGGGAGTAGAAAGTATTTTCTTGGTAAAGCAAAAAAGTATTCTAAATACCAAGACCGGCAAACCTTATCTCAACCTTCTCCTGATGGATAAAACGGGAGAAATCAAGGGCAGAGTATGGGAACAGGCTGAGTCTTGGGATAAACTCTTTGTAAAGGACGATTTTATTAAGATAAAATCAACCGTGGTCACTTACCAAAATTCTCTGCAACTCAATATAAGTAAAATTACACCCTGTCCCCTATCTGAGATTGCAACAGCCGATTTTCTGCCTCACGCAGAAAATGATATTGAGCAAACCTTTTCTAAGCTTAAAACTATTATAGAGGGGATTGAAAATCCTTACCTAAAACAGTTACTCGATCTCTTCATGGCAGATGAGCAGTTCGTAAGACTGATTAAACTATCACCCGCCGCTAAAGAACTACACCACGTTTACCTGGGAGGACTGCTTGAACATACACTAAGTGTATCTAATCTCATTCTTCAAGTAAGTAAAAATTATGAAGGACTTAATCTTGACCTGCTACTTGCCGGAGGTATCCTGCACGACATAGGCAAAATCCACGAGCTTACCTATTCCAGGTCATTTGATTATTCAGATTCAGGTCGGCTTATTGGCCACATTACCCTGGGCGTAGAAATGATTAATGAGAAAATTCGTTTGATTCCTGACTTTCCCCAGGAACTGGCTACTAACCTGAAACATTTAATTATCAGTCACCACGGCGAGTATCACTATGGTTCCCCTAAAAGGCCTAAAATACTGGAAGCATTCATCCTCTATTACCTGGACGACTTAGACGCTAAAGTTGAAGGGATTAAGCGCTTTATTCAACGGGGGAAAGAGAATCAATCGAATTGGGCAGGCTACCACCAGGTGTTTGAACGCTATATCTACAAATCTCCGGATTCAAAAGATCAAAAGGACCCCGAAGACGGAGATAACTTCTCATCAAATACCTACAGGGAAGAAGGGTAATGTTCAATGTTTTGGATTTTCTCCTCCCTTCTTTCCGCTCTCTTTCAGGCAACTAACGACGCCTTCAGTAAAAAGGTTCTAAAAGATAACTGCGATGTATATCTGGTGGGCTGGGCACGGTGGATCTTTACCATTCCTTTTCTTCTCCTTATGCTTCCCTTTATCCACATCCCCACCTTAAATCGGGTCTTCTGGTATAACATTCTTCTCCTTGCCCCTCTGGAAATTATCGCCCTCATTTTGTACATCAAAGCCATAAAGCACTCTCCCCTCTCACTCGCCATTCCCTTTATATCCTTCACCCCTGTTTTTCTTATACTTACCTCTTTTCTCATGCTTAAAGAACAACCCGACACCTCAGGCATTTCAGGGATTATTTTGGTCACCCTGGGTGGGTATCTTCTCAACTTCCACACCATTTCACGAGGAGTGCTTGAACCCTTACGCTGCATCACCAGGGAAAAAGGTTGCCTACTCATGCTGGTGGTTGCACTCATCTATAGCATCACCTCAATCCTGGGGAAAACGGCTATCCAGCACTCAAATCCTCTCTTCTTCACTGTTTTTTACCTCACCTTCCGCTCCCTGGTAATAACTCCTCTCGTGTGTTTTAAGATTCGAGGCAAGTTCTCAAAGGGTGTACCCCACTTGAAATACTTCTTGCTCATGGGTTTTAGTTGTGCGCTAATGTTTATTTTTCACTCACTAGCCATCAACCTAACCCAGGTATCCTACATGATATCTTTGAAAAGAACCAGCGCGCTTATAAGCATTGTGTTCGGGCAATTGTTCTTTAACGAAATTCACATTAAAGAAAGATTACTGGGAAGCACTATTATGTTTACAGGAGTACTTTTAATTACCTTGTTTTGATATAACTACTCAACCCTACCTTATTCCACCGCAGAGGACGCTGAGATCGCAGAGATTAATAAAGTTATTTTTTGTGTGAGGATATTTAGTCACACTAGCTGTCTATTACAGTCCGAGAACTTAACAAATGAGTCAAGTATTTTTAAAAGATACACTTACGCAAAGTGATGCTACTAGTATGTGTTATGTTATTGTTCCTATACATTATTCTCTGTGTTCTCTGCGGTGGACGCTGAAAGAAAATACTTGCTAAAAATACGGGTTTTATATACTATGTGTGACCAAAATCCCCACTTTTTACACCAGTAAAAAAGATATAATAAATTTCATTGTTACCTGGAGTATAGTGTGTCTAATACCTATATTGTACTCTCGCTCGCAATCATACTTAATGCCCTGGCTAATATCCTGATGAAAGTTGCAATG
>JAZFSJ010000156.1:0-8279 GCA_036446115.1 Thermodesulfobacteriota bacterium
CCGAACAGGGGTTAATATGCTACCAGAAACGGTGGCTCGACTTTCTGAGATGCCCACCATTGTGGGAATTAAAGAGGCTACAGGGTCACTTCGCCAGATTTGTGATATCATTCATCTCTGAGGTGAAAAATGAAGTGTCTTCTCGGGAGATGATTTCACTAACTATACCATCCTGGCTGTAGGTGGAAAGGGTGTCATCTCAGTAACAGCCAACATCATGCCAGATAAAATAGCCGCTATGTACGATGCCTTTGAATCCGGAAATTTTGATAAGTCAAGAGAACTCCACTATCAACTGCTTGAGTTACACAACTCTATATTTTTAGAAACAAATCCCATCCCGGTAAAGACTGCCCTGAGTCTGATGGGAAAAATTTCTCCTGAAATGCGACCGCCCCTCTCACCAATGTCCCCAGGTAATTTAGAAAAACTTAAAAAAGTAATGGCAAAATATAAACTAATATGATAAGAAAAAGCTCACTCGCTATGAGAATGAAAAAAACTTAAAAAGAAAAAGGAGGCCAGCATGTATTACAAAAAATTGTGGATGAGTGTAGTGATTATAGTTGTTACTTCTTTCCTGTCTAGCGCAGGCGTCTATGCTGAAGAGAAGAAAGGTGATGCTCTCGATGCTTTGGTGATCGCCAAGGTAGGGGATAAAGAAATAAAATTTGCTGATTTGAATAAAATGATAAAGATGATGCCCCCTTCTTATCAGAGTATGTTCAGTAATGTCGATCAGTTGAAAAAACTACTGGACGTACAAGTCACCACTCTTTTGTTCTCCCAGGAAGCTAAAAGATTAAAAATCGATCAGAAACCGAACGTCAAACAAAATATTGATGAGATCGTCAACCGCATCCTCATGCAAGCTTTAATAGAAGAAGAAGTTTACAAGAATATTACGGCAACGGATAAGGAAATCGAAGAATACTACAAGAACAATCCAGATGAGTCTAAAATACCTGAGAAGGTAAAGGTTAGTCACATCCTCATTAAAGTAGATACTAAGGCAACGGAAGAAGTAAAGAAGGAAAAGAAGAAAACAGCTGAAGAAATACTTGCCAAGGCAAAAGCAGGAGAGGATTTTTCTGAACTGGCGAAACAATACTCAGAGGACAAAAAAACAAGTAAACGAGGGGGGGTAATGGCATTTTTTGCAAAGGGATCAAAAGATCCAGAATTTGAGGAGGCTGCTTTTAACCTTAAGAAAGATACGATTAGTGACCTCGTCCTCACAAAAAGGGGATATCATATTATTAAACTGCTAGATAAAAAAGAAGGAAAAAAGAAGACACTGAAAGAGGCAACAACTGACATCAGAAATAAGGTGAAACAAAAAAAGAGAAAGGAAGGCTATGAAAAGATGATGGCTGATTTGAAGGAAAAGAACAAAGTGGTCATCTATGAAGATGCGTTGGCAAAGATTACTGAGAAACCGAAAGGACAATCAGATAAAAAGTAGACACGTTATTACTCAGAAAAAACTTTAGAAGCTATTGCTAATCCGACCAGCCTTTCTTTGGAAGGCTGGTCTTTTATTTAACCAAAAAACTCACAGAGAATCTCAAAAAAATAACTAGTTAAAACACTCCTACAATCAATCTTTTGTGCGCTTTCTCATGAAAAGCTTTTAGCACCAATCATCTTGTGAAGCTCCCCACGCACAGAGAAAATGGAAAAAATTAAGTTTTGTTTTCTTTAACCTAATTTCTGTGTTTTATGTGGCCTTTAAGTGCATTATCAAGATATGTGAACATCAATTGCTGCACCTTTCTCAACCCGCAACGCACTCTGGCAGTTACCATCCTTGAGTGATATCTCTAACCACTGGGAACTTCCAAATAAAGCCAGGATTTCACCCTCTTCAGATTCTGCATAAGAAAGCGAAAGTTTTTGAACCTTTCTTCCGCCTACTGTAATACTAAAAGATTTATCCGCCACCACTTTATTGAACAGATCTTGAGAAATGTTACTTGCCAAATTACCGAAGCGATCTATGTGTATCACTTTGGCTTTAATCATTCCTTTTGATACCTTCGGTTCTATATCTTTTAACCTAACAAAATTTTTGATTTCCTTCCCCAATTCCTCGGCAGGCACTCCTAAACTAATATGGGCAGCTATAGGGGCAAAGATATCCCTGCCATGGAAAGTAGAACTCACCTCAGGAAGAAGATAGCGTTTATTAGTAATTTCCCAAACCTTTTTTAATCCTTTTCCTGAGAACACAAAGCTAAAAACGCCATTATCCGGTCCAACAAACCAATAGTTATCTGTCTCAATCAAAATCGCTTTTCGCTCACTCCCCACACCAGGATCCACTACCACTACATGGACACCGTTTTTAGGAAAATATGAGCACGTATTGTGCAACAAAAAAGCGGCCTCCTCTATATCCTGGGGAGATATTTGATGAGTAATATCAATAATCTGACAACTTTGATTGATAGTTAAGATAACGCCCTTCATTACACCCGCGTACCCGCTTTTGTCTCCGAAATCAGTAATGAGGGTAATCACTCTTTTCTCTTTCATTTCTTTTTTTTGAAAACAGTTCACAGAAGGTAGGTATCTTTTTAAAACTGGGTTAATCCCTTAAAGGATTCAAATCGTTTTTCAATTTCATCAAAGGTTAATGTTTTCAGCCTGCCAAGGCTAAAATCCTCCACATTAAAGGAGGCCATAACGCTACCATATATAACCGCTCTTCGAAGCTTATTCTCCTCAGTTTTGCCCTGAGATTTTGCCAAATATCCCGTAAAGCCACCAGCAAAGCAATCACCGGCACCAGTGGGATCAACTACCTTTTCCAGGGGAAATGCCGGTGCAGAAAAAATGGAGGAGGGAGTAAAGAGTAAGGCGCCATAGCTACCCTGCTTAATTACCAGTGTCTTTGGACCATAGGAAGAAATTTTTTGATAGGCCTTAATTAGATTGTATTCCTGAGATAGCAGCCTTGCCTCTCCCTCATTGATAATAAGGATATCCACCCGTTTTATGGTTTCTTTAAGTTGATCAAGCTTTCCTTCTATCCAAAAGTTCATAGTATCGCAGATGGTCAACCTGGGACGATCCACTTGCTCTACAACATTAAGTTGCAACCCAGGATCAATATTGGCAAGAAAAATAACAGATGCCCTCTGGTATTCATTAGGAATAAGGGGAGAGAAGTCTTCAAAGACATTGAGCTGAGTATCAAGGGTTGTTGCTTCATTTAGATCATCGTTGTATCTTCCCTTCCAATGGAAAGTCAAACCTTTCTCCCGTTTTAACCCACGCAAGTCAATAGATTTAGTTTTGAGGAAATCAACATGGTCTTCTGGAAAATCCTGACCGATAACGGCCACCAAACCCACTTTAGTAAAGTAGCTTGCTGACACAGAGAAATAGACGGCAGAACCACCCAATGCTTTCTCAACCTTTCCACAAGGCGTCTCGAGCGAATCAAGTGCAACTGATCCTACAACCAATAAATCCATTATCTTCCCTCCTGAAACCTTAATAGTTTTTAGCTTACTACACAAGAGTACAACACACTCATAAACAAGTAGATATGACGCATGATTCACCAGGGAGACAGGAATCCCCCTTTTTAGCATACAATTTACAAAATTCCAGGGGATTTCCGTATGATATTTTAGAACTTCGAAGAAGGGAAATGCAGTAAGGTTATTAACTAACAGGTCTAGAAAAACCGGAATAAATATTTCTCATGACCTCTAGCTCCTACAAGATAGATTTACCCTGTTAAACAACTATTTCTAATTGATTTGCTCATGAAAACTTTCTAGCGGGTTTTACTCAGGCAAAGTGAGGTCAATAACTTCACCTCGTTTTCCAGGATTTCCCAATGCCTTATCATTTAAAAAGAGCTCTACTCCACCGGCATTGCCAATCCTGAGATTAAATTTCTCATGGGCTTTAACCCTAAATGACTCACCAGATTTCAACAATACATCAAAAAGCTCATCATCATCGAGTTGAAACTCAATCCAGGTAGTTTCAGAAGATAAGACTCGTAAGACCATTTGTTCATCTTTTACTTTCTTTGCCTCCTCCACTTCACTCCTGTCCTCACCCACAACGGGGGCATCTAATTCTTTTTCTACACTAACCACCTTTTCTTCATCTTTTGTCTCCGGCATCAGCGGCTTAATAACAGGAGGGGATTCAACTGATTTGCTTACTGATTCTTGCGGACTGTCCTTCGAAACGGAAATCTTTTTTTCCTTTTGCGGTGACAAAAAATACCAAAAAGCAAGTGCTAAAACAACAATGGTAAATAAAACTACTGCTCTGATAAGGGATGAAAGACTTTTAGGAGATTTTTGTCTCTCATTCTCCCTCTCACTCTCCTCCTCATTCTCATCCACTTGCAGCTTTTCTAGTACTTCCTGGTACCGCCTCACTACCTCACTCTCATCCAATTCAAGATAGGAGGCATAGATTTTAAGAAAGCCCTGTGTAAAAACCCTGGGGGGGAGAAGATCATGTCTGTCACCTTCAATAGCTTTGAGAATAATCTTTCTTATCTTAGTTGCTTCGGCAACTTCTTCTAAAGTAACGCTTCGAGATTCCCTTTGATTCTTTAAATACCCACCCAGAGTTTCCAAAATATACCCCTTAACCCAGAATTTGCAGTAGCCATCTACTGCGGCTTGAAAATCCTTGCTGCAACGCTTGTTTCACGATTTTACTTCTCAACATATTTATGAATATGCCTTCGTCGTAAAATCGCTCCAACTGCGCGTTTCGCTGCGCTTTCCTACGCCTCGCCACGACACCTACTGCAAAATCTGGGTTTAAAACAACGCAATTACTCGAAAAAACACCTATTAATAACTTTCCCCTATAACACAAAGCCTTAGTATTGGCAAGAAATACCTGTTAAATTCCGGAAAGATAAAAGTCTTGACAAAAACCTAATCTCTGATAAATTTATAAAAAGATAGCCGTCAATGATGATCCCTCAAGAATCACAATCAACCACTCTGACAGTCCCTTGGCTTTTCTTAATCCCTTATAAGAGATAAGGCACTGATTCTATGAATAGAATCTTAACCATTGCTGCCTCCGATTCCGGTGGTGGCGCGGGAATTCAGGCTGATTTAAAAACTATCGCCCTAATGGGCGGCTTTGGAATGAGTGCCATTACTGCCTTGACTGCACAAAACACGACAGGCGTGAAAAAGATCCATAAAGTACCTGTAAGTTTCATTGCCAAGCAGATTGACACCGTCATTTCAGATTTAGGAGTAGATGCGGTAAAGACAGGCATGCTCGTTGATAAAAGAGTGATAGAAACTGTTTCTCACATCCTAAAAACCCACCATATTACAAAGGTTGTGGTTGATCCAGTAATGATTGCAAAAAGTGGAGCACCTCTCCTGGCCAAGGGAGCCCATACTTCTCTCAAAAAAAAACTTATTCCTTTGGCATTCATTATAACTCCTAATCTCTATGAGGCATCCATTCTCACAGGAAAAAAGATTGAAAAGATCTATCAGATGAAAGAAGCTTCAAAAAAGATATATCAGATGGGAGCACAAAATGTTCTGATAAAAGGAGGACACCTTATAGGAAAACCTGTGGATATCCTCTATAACGGAAAAGAATTCTACGAATTTGAGACCGAAAGGATTAAAACTAAAAATACCCATGGAACCGGTTGCACCCTTTCTGCGGCGCTAGCTACGGAAATCGCAAAAGGCATACCTATTACCCGGGCAGCTAAGCATGCTAAGGACTTTATCACTACCTCCATCAAGTTTTCCTTAGAGTTGGGAAAAGGACCTGGTCCCGTTAACCCCTATGCTTCTTTTGTCCAAAATCAGGAGGCATTACACTGTATAGATAAGCTAAAACGTGCTTCAAAAATACTCAAGGATGGAGACATTGGACATCTCATCCCCGAAGTGCAATCGAATCTGGGTTATGCGCTCCCTCATGCTTCTAGTTTACAAGAAGTAATTGCCTTCCCAGGAAGGATTATAAGCTTAGGTCATGGTATAACCACCGTAGCCGATCCCACACCGGGTGCGTCCCATCACATAGCTCAAATCATTCTAACTGTGATGAAGTACAAAAAAGATTTGAGGTCTGCAATGAATATACGCTACTCTCCAGAAATCATTAAAAAGTGCCGTTCATTGAAATTAAAACTAGGCACCTTTGATCGCAAAGATGAACCTAAAAACATTAAAAGAAAAGAAGGCGCCACTTTAAGCTGGGGAATAGAAAAGCTACTGAGCAAAAAAAAGACTGTTCCCGACATCATTTATGATCTGGGAGACCAAGGAAAGGAACCAATGGTGAGGGTCATTGGTAAAAATCCTCAGGAAGTAGCATATAAAGTATTAAAAATTGCTAAGTAATTTTAGGAGTCCGCGGTGAATCAGCTTGAGCAAGCAAGGAAAGGTATAGCTACTACGACCATAAAAGAGGTTGCCTCTTCTGAAGGAATAGAACCTCAATGCATAGTGGAAGAGATGGCGGCCGGCCATATCATAATTCCTCAAAATAAACACCATACAACCATCTCCCCCATCGGCATTGGGAAGGGACTACGCACCAAGATCAATGCCAATATCGGCACCTCCAAAGACCATCATGATATAGAAGAAGAGTTGAAAAAGCTTAGGGTAGCTGTCGAGTCAGGGGCAGATACGGTGATGGACTTAAGCACTGGAGGGCACTTGGATGACATTAGGAAAGTAGTCATCAAAGAATCTACGATACCCATTGGAACAGTCCCCATTTACCAGGCTGTGGTCGAAACCGTAAAGAACAAGAAGGCAGTAGTTCATATGTCTGTCGATACACTCTTTAAAGTGATCGAGAAACAAGCTGAAGACGGGGTTGATTTTATCACCGTTCACTGCGGATTAACCAGAGAATCCGCGGGAAGGATTAAGAAAGAAGGCCGATTGATGGATGTGGTCAGTCGAGGGGGAGCCTTCACCATAGAGTGGATGGCCTACAACAAAAAAGAGAATCCACTCTATGAACATTACGACAGGTTACTTGAAATCGCCCGTGAGTACGACCTTACCTTAAGCTTAGGAGATGGACTGCGTCCAGGATGTCTCGCTGACGCAACCGACAGAGGACAGGTTCAGGAATTGATCATCTTGGGAGAGCTGGCAGAACGGGCATGGGCACAAGACGTACAAGTGATGATTGAAGGTCCAGGACATGTTCCCATGCATCAGATTGCCACAAATGTTCAATTACAAAAGCAACTCTGTCACGGTGCCCCTTTTTACGTATTAGGACCACTAGTAACTGATATCGCACCAGGATATGATCATATTACCTCCGCCATAGGGGGATCTATTGCCGCCTCTGCGGGTGCTGATTTCCTCTGTTACGTGACACCTTCGGAGCACTTGAGACTTCCCAGTGTAGAGGATGTGAAAGTAGGAGTCATCGCTTCTAAGATTGCTGCCCATGCCGCCGATATTACCAAGGGTGTTAAAGGCGCTCTGGAAAAAGATATACAAATGGCAAAGTGTCGAAAGGCAATGGATTGGGAACAACAGATTAAGCTATCTCTAGACCCTACACTTGCAGCTCAACTGCGATCCAGTAGTCAGCCAGCTGATAAGGATGTCTGTACCATGTGTGGTGATTTTTGTGCAATCAAACTACTAAACAAAGAAGAACGATGGAAATTCTTTGATTAAGAATAGTGAGTGACTTTTCTTTTCCCTAGGAGCCTGTCGGAATACCACTTGTATGGAGGCTGTTGAAAAATGTTTGGATGCAAGGCGCACGAAATCCTGAGGAATGAGGCGTACTTATGAGTACGCTACAATGACGAAGGATGAGTGTAACGCAGCAGATGGACGTTTTCCGACAGACTCCTAGCAGGTAGAAACCTTTTAGGCCAAGAACAAATGGGAGTGCGTGACACCAGGAATGTCATCCTTAAGAGTAATAATTCTTTTTCTTCCACTAATTTTAGGATGCTACTCACTCTATACTTTTCAAAGAAACCATTTCTGGAAAAACAATTTTACCCTCTGGACTAATTGTGTAGAAAAGTCGCCTCAAAAAGCAAGACCCCACAATAATCTGGGTAATGCCTGCAGAGATAAAAAATTGTATGATCAAGCCATTACCCACTATCGGCAAGCCCTCAAAATCTGGCCTACCTACTCTCTTGCCCACAATAACCTAGGCGTCGCCTATGGACTAAAGAAATTGTATTCCCAAGCAATAGAGGAAATTGGATTAGCAATCAAACTAAATCCAAGTTTCTCACGTGCTTATAA